>NZ_CP137761.1:1822000-2125666 GCF_033449965.1 Bacillus sp. T3 | reverse complement strand
AACTTTTGACCAAAGTAGCTGCAATGATCATTAGGACTGGACCAGGAATTCCAAGAAGCTCATGGGCAAGTCCACCGAAAATGAAAAAGCTACAGGCAATTAGTAAGCCTGCTCCCATTAACGAGAAATCTACATTCTTGTTGATGTTCGTGTCTTCCTTAATCCCGTCTCCACCTTTTGTTTTAACTAAAACACCATTCCCAGGTAAGCTCCGGCTTTCTTTCGCCTAGTTTCATCAAGACACCAGCGCAAATGATTGCGACAATATTTCCAATCACCGCTGCAGGAATCATTTGCGATACAAAGGATTCTGCAGATTGTCCTAAAATTTGAGAATAAGTCAATGATAACGGAAGAATTCCTTCACCAACTCCCCCTCCAATGATTGGAACGACGATATAAAAGAAAGTATGCTTCATGTCATATCCAAACAGCGAGCCTACCAATACTCCTGCTACAACCGAAGCAATCGTTCCAAGGATAAGCGGGACGAACATTCTTGTAAATCCTTGAATTAAGACGGTTCGATTCATCCCAAGAATACTTCCTGCTACTAAACACGAAATATATAGATAAAGAAAATTTGATGTTTTCATTAACGTCGTAACAGCTTCCATTGAAGCAGGATTTAACAAGTTAAAAAATACTAAAACAGAAGGGACTAAAAGCGCAAGGATAGCCGGGCCCCCTATATCTTTTAAAATCGGAATCTTCATGCCAAGGTCTCCTAGTAACATTCCCATTACCATGATGACCGCAAATCCACCAATCATGTCCGGTGGAAGCTGGTTATAGACTGATGCACCATAGACAATCGCTGCTATTACAAGATAAAGAGGTAACGGGATGACCCCTACCTTCAATTGCTTAAATTTAGTTAAAAATCCAGATTTTTTTTCTTTTTCATTCATGAACGGAAGCGTTTCCAACTGCTTGGCTGTTTCCATGTTTCATAACCTCCAATCTACTTGTAGCTAATGTTAGTGGTTTTCCTGAAACATGAATAGTTTCTGTAAGTTTTGTAAGTGTTTTTGTAATTAAAAAAAGCAAGCAACCGTTTGGCTGCCTACTTTAACTATGGTCGGACATAAAATAGGGCAAAAAGCAAGAAAGAATCGCTTGCTTTATGTTGTCAACAACACTGGATTTTTAGGATATTTTTAAACCAGACAAGTCCAGATTAGTCTAGCAAATAGTAGCTAGGTTATTGAACGGACATAGCGGTCCTTATTTTGATAAAAATAACTATTTGCTAGACTTAAGCGGACACAGGATACCCTATTTATATAAAAATCATTGAATCGTGGCGAATATTTATCAAATAGAGTATCTGTTGTCCACTTAGCCCAGCAAAACAATCATTTTAATGAATATAAGAGAATAGATGTCCGCTACCTCAAGTATTGCTGGAAGAGACATTACTATCCAATTCTTCCTTCGTAAAATGAATCATTGCGCCAACAACGGGCATATGAATCCATGCTTCGATTACTGGGATACCTGTTGCTTTGAAGACGGCTTCTGCATAAGTTTGAAGCTGCGGAAGGTAGCTTGTTCCACGTGATAACCAGTCCGCTTCTTTACCAGGGAACGATTTATGGTCAACAATTACCCACCCTTGAGATGTTTGCAGGAGTAAATCGATCCAGCCAGAAGCCTTCTGCAGTCCTTTTCGCAAATGGATTGGATACTCGAAGTATTGAGAAATTAATTCTGAATAGTGCTGTGTGATAAACTGCTCCAATCGATCAGAAGCTTCGAGCATGGACTCACCTGATAGAGCACTTATTCCGAAACGATCTCGAATGGACTGAGCCATTGCCAAACGAACATCCCTTGTCTTAGTTTGATCATCAGCCGCTAAGAAAGCATGGACCATTTCACCAAGCACGGCCATGTCCGGATTCCCTGAGAGCGGTAAACGACTGCCGATTCGGTGGATTTTTGAAGCATCATTTGCCACTTCAGTCGATGGTGAAGGTCTTGTTTCATCTTCATGTTTAACAACTATCTTTTGTCCACTTGGACTAAATCGAGCTGGGACAAACGGGAGCCCCTCTACTGTTTGCCCGACATAAATAAGCTCTTCTGTTTCATCGTGTTCAATATCAGGTTCGGAACTCTCGTCAATTGATAACACTCTTGCCTTACATGGGAATGACTTGCCTTTTACGATGATTTTTCCATCCCGATTATCTGGTGAAAGATCATCTTGATTTTCATTGGCAACCCCGAGTGTTAGCACCTGATGACCCTCAGCATTTGTCAATTCATCAATCCAACCCACTTTTGAAAAATCCCGGGCCGTGAAAACAAGATAATCCCTGGCCCGAGTCATCCCAACATACATCAACCGCTGATTTTCATCGATAAGCTGCTGTTGTCTTTGCACTAGTTCAGGCGCATTTTCAACGAAAGCATCCAGAGCCACATTACTACTTTGACCCCCATATGGCCACGGCCAATAGTAGAGTTTTCTTCCGTTAAGCGGATCTTGAACATTAAACCCTTTTGTACTGACAGCTGTAACCCGATCAAATACGGGTGGCTTATTTCTTTTGGATGATTTCCCTAATGAATTTAAAATGACAAATGGCCATTCCAATCCTTTGGCCTTGTGGTAGGTGAGCACTCTGACTGCGTTCTCATCCGTTGATTCAGCGACGAGATTCAAGTCCTTGTCCTTTTCTACTTCGTTTAGGAATAAAAGAAATCCACCTATGGTAGCAGCTGTCCCATTCGTGGCAGCTGTATCCTCATACGTAGCTGCAATTTTTCGAAGAGAGTCCAGATTTGCTAAGCGCTGATCCTCCATGCCCCATTTTAATGAGACTTCATCGACTCTTGCCGTTACAAGGGCTAAGTCTAAAACTTCCGAAGGACTCATCTGAGCAATTTTCGACCGCGCCTCATCCAAATCCTGAATAAAAGGTTCAGAAATTAGCATTTCTCCCCGTTTTTCAGGATTAAGCCACTCCGTTAACCAGCGCCCTTCACCCCAAGTATCGGAAGAAAAATGGAACAATTCAACAAGAGCCAAGGTATCTTTTGGGTCAACTAAATAACGCATTGCTGCGACCGCAAAGACGACTTCAGGTGTTGCGAGCAGTCCACTTTCACCTACCGTCAGCCGGAATCCCAAGCTTGGAAAGTGCTTCTGCCACACCCACACATTCATCATTGGCTCGGCACAATATTGCGATATCCCCTGCTCTTAGTGAGCGAGGCCCACGGGTTATTTTATCAACGATAATATATTGGTCTTTTTGGCTGAGAACTTTTTGAACACCTAATGCAATATGGGCTGCATCCGTATCTTTATTTTTCGAATTTAAGTAGGACCACGTTTCCAATGCTGGGGCTTGCTCCAGGTAAGTCTTTACGTTTTGGATCTAAGGAAACTCGGTCTCTTGCCATGCCTCGAGCTTCAAAAACTGGTACAAATAGATCATTGACGAATTCAACAAGGGATTGACGTGAACGGTACGATGCAGCCAATACTTCCACATCCAAATCTGGGATGCTCGTCATCGCTGTTTGCATCAGCTCAGGGTCAGTCCCTCTAAAACCATAGATAGCCTGCTTGACATCTCCGACCCATGTTGCTCGTTGGGCTAACTCTCGAAGCTGCATATTTAAGGCGATTTGTAGTGGGCTTGAGTCCTGGAATTCATCGACGAACACATCGGAGATTCGGTCTTTTAAGGCTTCTACATTTTGCTCATCCTTCAGTAAATGAAGGGCTAAAGATTCTTGGTCGGTAAAATCGATCAAGCCACGTTTGCTTTTTTCAAGCTGATAGGTTTCCATTGCTTCTGCCGCACAATGAAACAAAGCATACATTGCATCCTTCAAGTCTTGGTGTAGCCCGGGATGACGGTCATGAACAGCTGCTGCGCCATGAATGGGAGAGACTGCGTCAGCACTCTTTTTACCTGGGTTTTAGCTTACTAAGCTTGGCCCACTGCTGCCAAGGAATCGACCCGTTCCGCTCCCATTCTCTTAACGCTTCTACAATAGCATCCACGACTTTTCCTGTAGCTATCGTCATATCACCGCCAGGCAGTTCTGATTTTGCATTTATTAATGCGCTTTTCAGCCTCTCGTCTAATTGATTTGGTTGTGAAAGAGTTTCTGGCAGCCAGGCTGACATGATTCCCCAAGAATAATCAGCACAGGCTTTAACATCTTCCGGGTTCATGTCGTTTTCACGGGCAATTTTTAATATCGCAAGGACATCTTTACGCCAATCATTATCACTATTTGGTTCATCCTTACCTAATCGATAGAATACTTGACGGTAATCTCGAAAATATTTATCATTCACTTCCGCTGCAATCGTATGGAATAACGCGGTAGCTTCTGTTTCTGCAAGGACCTTCTGTACAGGGGATAGCCCCAATTCCAACGCGAATTCACGCAGGAGTCGGCCAAACACACTATTCATCGTCCCGACATAGCCATCAAGGATACGGGCTGCCGAAGTTGCCTCCCCTGCTTCAAGAAGTTGGAGTCGTACACGTTCAATCAGTTCATCTGCCGCTTTTGTTGTAAAGGTAGTGGCCACGATATTTTCAGGAGGCACACCGTTTTGAATCGATTTTAAAATTTCCGCTGATAAGCGGGTGGTTTTACCAGCACCCGCCCCTGCACTTAGCATCGTTAATTTTCCACTCATACAGGCAGCCTCCTAACACCACAAAGATTCTGATATTCACAAAACGCACAAGGTGGATCGATTGTTGGTACAAACGGATCCTCGCTATTTTCCATCGTAACCGGTACACCTGAAGCAATAACGGTTCCTTTTCTAAGTTGTGCCCAAACTTCCTCTACTGAATTTCGCACCACTGCATGTGACTCTCGTAACGATGGACCCGCTACATGATAGTCTGTCGGAAAATCATCATGTGGCAGACTGAAAAAATCTCCGCTACGTAACATAAAATAAGCAATTGGTAATTCTTCATCTTCGTGCTCAGCTAACAGCCAATGGTACAGCGTCAATTGGACCGACAAATTTTCCAGTCGCTTTTTATAATTGCTTTGTCTTCTTGACCATTTCGCATCAAAAAGGATCTTTTTGCCTGTTTGCGTTTCACCTACAAGATCTAGCCGACCTTTAAATACCACACCGTCACTCCATGTTTTCTGCAATTCATGTTCAGTATGCTTGATCGCTATTCCGGCCTGATTTAGCACCTTAAAGAATTGCCGCAATGATGTCTGCAATTTTGTTCGCGTTTGATTACGAAGAATTCCATTTTGTGGTTCCATTAATGGAGCCGCTAGCATCGGTGTTAATTCATCAAACAATTCTCCTACACGGATGACCACTTCTTCCCCGTTCCAGAGTGGTTTTTCGTTAATTAAGGATTCTAACACAATATGTCCAAGATTCCCTAGCATGAGGGACTCGTTTGGCAAAGAGAGAATACTTCCTGGTTTGATGTTTGCAGCATACTTGAATGTCCATTTTAGCGGACAGCCAATTAACCCTTCAAAGCTGGTTGCTGACTCCTCAACACGAGGCAAGACAATATTTTCGGACACCTTCCATGTTCGGATTGGCTCAGGCAGGTTACGTTTACTCAATGCCAAACGTTCAACATGATTGCCAAACAGTGGATGACTCGACTGTTTTCGCAATGCTTGAGCATCAATCGTTATTTTATTGACGATAGCCTCATCCTTTGCCACGGCATAGCGAATTTCATCCCAAAAAGGGTGAATTGGGATTTCTGCACCCTTTGCCTTCATCGGCGCAAACATGATGAGTCTTGAATTGGCTAGTCGTGCTGCACGCTGCCATGAAGAAGCTTCCCGCAGGCGACGGATATCTTCATTCGGAAGATGGACACCCTGCTCCTTTAACCATGTCCGTTCTTTACTTGTCCAAGTTTTGATAGTAGGTCCTGACATATTTTTATTAAATCCCCACCAGAGAATGGTGTCAGCATTTCCCCAAATCTGACCTGGTTCATTGACCACCTTCCATTTTGCGGCCTCTTGATGGTAGTCAGTCAACACGGTACCATCACCTAATACCGATTCAAGGATCCTTGCCACCTGAAGGCGTGTTACGTTTGTTACGCCAAGTGTTTTAACACCCTCGACAACTTCTTGGGTATGCTGCAAGGCTTGTGCATACATCAAGTCATTGTTCATCGCAAATCTAGTTGCTGCCCACTGCCCAACCTTTTGACAGATATGAACCAATTTTTCATAAGGAATACCTTCATTCGCGTCGTAATAATCGTGATTAACCCATAATTCAAGCTGAGCTTCGATGTTTTTCCGCTTCCGTTTCATTTCCTGTTCATCGATCTTATCTTCAATCCATGCCTGCTCATATGCAGCCATTCCTTCATCGATCGCTTGAATCCATTCCGGACCACCAATCCCTGGATTTGCAGCAAGTGCTTTGGCTAACCGATTGCGAATGCGTCCTGGAACAGGTGAAGTCGGAATAGTCAGTAGCTCCAGCATTCGTTCCACTCTTATCGGACGCCAGTATGTATCAATTGTTAATGGCAATACCTGCAGAACTGCACGCCATTTTGACGTAACATTGACACCAGGAGCTGGTGCACCCCGCCGGTGTAGAAGCTCATGTAGCAATAATGAACCATCGTTTTTTATTAAAACTGTCTCATCTCCACCGTTTTCCTGAAGCCAGCTTATCAGAAAATCAGCGGCATCCCATTCCTGCTCTGAACGAATTAATAGCAAGCTCCCATCTCCGCTCGCCTTCCCCGAGGAGGTTTCCCCAGACAAAATGGATTGTAGAAGCGCTAAGTCCGTTGTCGGCTGATTGTCTTTTTTTATTGGCGCAGTACCTCGTGTTATTTGTACGCCAATGCGTTTTAATTCATTTAGTAGTTGAATAGCCCATGGTTCCCAAAGCGATTCCTCTTCATCAACGATTGTAATCGAGTTAATCTGTAGCTGTTCTCGATCACGTAATTCTGCTAAAACTGCTCGAACGCGATCTGAAAATCCGTTTATTTTATTCGTATTTGCTTGCTCTAATTGCGCAAGTGTATCAATCCACATGCTTCCGCCTGTATGAACATTAGCATCCCAACCAGCTAAAACTAACTCATCGCGACGGCGCAGCATTTCTCTTGCCGTATTCCAAGAGTCGGTTGCAAGTGATTTAGAGTAAGGCATACTTCCAGGTATCATGGTGGCGAAGAAGCGCCTGCCACTGAGCAATTCGCAGGTTTTCTGAGATTTTTGGTGAAGTGAGACCTAACTGTGTTTCGATCATTCCGATTAAGCCATGAAAACCCGTTACAACGTTACCCACCGATGCATCTTTCTCTCCAAGTGCATCAGGATACGTGTCTGAATCCAGATAATAGCCAAGAAATACGTTCAAAACAGTTCCTCCTTTTTCACGGGATCATCCCCGTCCCAAACAGATGAATATTCACTTGCGGATTGAGCTTGCTTCACGTTATACCATGCTACGTGACTTCATATTTGAAACACCTTATCAAAATATGAATATCTATAATCCTCATCATACACAATTTTAACAGACAACCCTTCCTATTTTTAGGTAATGTTATGAAAAATTGGATACCATTTCAAAATCACTTGTGGTAACGGACATACATTCCGTTATTTTTACAAAAATTGTTGGTTAGATGTGATAAACGGACATCAGATACGTTATTAGTTCATTATGTGGTAAGATTCATTGTTTTTTATTTGAATAGGGTATCCCATGTCCGCTTATGCCTAGCAGAAAGGTTATTTGAACAAAATAAGGAACTCTATGTCCGATTAATAACCTAGCTTTTATTAGCTAAGTCTAACCTGGACTTGGCGAGTCCCACAAATAGCATAAAGATGAGTTGAGTTGATCTTTCTATCTAAGAGTAAAACAATCTAAAAAGGGGCTCGGAATAGTGATATTCTGAGCCCCTTTCAGCCGACAAGCTAAAACCCATTGCGTATTGCAATGGGCAAATTTTGATGGTGTAGCGATTTTGATTGTTGACGAGGACCACTATTTTTTTACGATTTATCATTAGAAGGTTGGCGTGCCAGGAGTAGATGTCCTCATTTTCTACATCTGATACAGGTTTTACTTGCAGTTGGTCTAATAATTTCTTTGTACAATGTATGATCATGGTTTTGATACCCCTTATGTAAAAAATTTAGCTTGCTTTCCTTTCCTCAGTTTTTCTTTTGTTTCTTTAAAATTGGATAAGCAATGCTTGAAATGATTAAAGCACTTATCGTATCTAATATAAGGTCGGACATCGTATCAGACAAGGCTTCCCTTCCAACGAGCTGGGTGCCATCAACTAAAATAAATTTCTGCATATTTAATGACAAAATTCCATCAGCAAAAAACTCATAAATCTCCCAGATCGTACCGGCCGCTACGGAAAAGCAAAATGCGAAAATAGAAATAAATAATGGGTTCAAATCAATAGCGACACGTTCATGTTCATTTAAAAATCGCACTAAAATGATGCCGAGAACCCCCAAAACCGCTCCACTAAAGGTGTGCAAAATACTATCCCAATAGGGAATTAAATAATAAAAGTCCTGTACTTCTCCTAAATAGATGGCACAGTATAAAAAGATAAAATAGATAATTTCCATTGTATCAGGAATATCAATCGATTTCCGTTTCTCGACAATGGATGGAATCATCATTACCAATATCCCTAACACGCATTGCAGTAGCATTAGCACATAATCGCGTTTCACTTTCACATTGACGGTTTCTGCTGCCTCAGATGGTGCCAAGATCATTTTAATAATAATGAACACAATCGATCCGATTAACGAGATAAATAAGAAAGCTCCGATAATTCTTTTCCAATCGAATTTCTTCTGACGATGTAATTCCATTGTGATCATCTTCCTATTCATAAATTCATTGGTTTTATATTCTTAATTCTTCTATATTAAAAGATTATCTCCTTCCCAAAAACCATGAAAAAACTGTCTAACTTGTGGAAAATACAGAATACATAAATTCAAAATATTGGATTTTCTCAGCGCCTTCATCCTTTTTCCAACAAATTATCCAGAAATCCCTTTTCTTTCGATTAATGATATCTCAGATTTTCTCCCTTCATATCTATTATGATAAGAAATTGACGAGTAAAAAGATGCATAGTTTGAAAGGTTTTTTGCTGTGGGCATGGAATTATTAACCTACAGGGAAAGCACCCTATCTCTTTTCGGAAAGGTAGTGATAGTATGAAACTATTTATGCTGCTACAACGAAAGGTTCCTAGTGAAACCAACAGTTCAGAAGGAAAAGAAGCTCAGGAGCTTATCCGGAAAGTCCCGCCACGGGTCAAGGTAATGACGAGTTTTAGAACGACCGAGAAAGTGAAAAGCGAAGCCCGAAGACAATCGATACAAGGGGGATTAGTCCCCAAGCAGGGTCGCCGTGTGGCTAGCTTAATTCGAATACAAATGGAGGAAGTGAAGAGAAAAGTTAGAGTTTGCTCTCCTCAGGCAAAGCAATTCATCGGTCCAGGTGATTATGATAGAAATATAATCAAGAAAGGAGGAATTCATGAACATATGGCTTTTTAACCCAGCTAGATAAAACAAAACTTCCTATTAACCTCTAATATGCGGCCGCATACTACAGATATAGGCACTTCTCGATGTCGAGGAGTGCTTTTTTATTTTGTGCGAATGGGGCTTAGTTTTTCCTAATTGAAAGAAATCAACATCGTTCTTATAATGGATAGAGTATCGCAACTAACGAAAAGAGAGTGTACATAATGAATAATTTGAGAAATGATTGGGTTCCACTCCTTGAAGGAGAATTCGAAAAACCTTATTATCAACATTTGGAACAAGCTTTAATAGAAGAGTACAACACACACGATATATTCCCCGATCAAAGTGATCTATACAATGCGCTCGATTTTACTTCTTATCAAGACACGAAAGTCGTAATTATTGGCCAAGATCCATATCATGGTCCCGGACAAGCACATGGATTAAGCTTTTCCGTGAAACCAGGTGTTAAGACTCCCCCATCGCTGCAAAACATTTATAAGGAGCTTCAAGCCGACATCGGATGTAGTCTTCCAAATAACGGATATTTAGTGCAATGGTCGAAGCAAGGAGTGTTATTACTAAATGCTGTATTAACCGTCCGTTCCGGAATGCCAAATTCCCATAAAGCGTTAGGCTGGGAAAAGTTCACAAACAAGGTTATCGAAGTCCTGAACAATAGGGAGACTCCGGTTGTGTTTATCCTTTGGGGGCGGTTTGCTCAGCAAAAGGAACAGATGATTACGAATTCCAGACATTTGATTATTCAATCGCCTCACCCTAGTCCACTTTCTGCAAACAAAGGTTTCTTCGGCAGCAAGCCATTTTCACGAGCGAATGCTTTTTTACGTGAAATTGGAAGTGCGGAGATTGATTGGCAGATTAAGGAGTTGTAATTTTGCGAATGGACGAGACTGTTGTGCGATGGCAAGAGGAAGATTACGAAGATGGTTGACGTGGTCCAAAACGTGCATATGTCCATTTTCGCGTGCAAATCCACATCTTAGCGTGCATAAAATTTAAAAGTTGGATCATATATCTAAAAAGTTGGATCATATATTTTTACGCTTATATCATATCCACAATTTAACGTGCATATGAACAAAAACTCGTGCATATAACGAGACTATTTTAATCAATTTTTAAAAAAAGCAGTCCTATTCTTTTAACAATACCTATTTTTTCAATAAAATTTTGATTTTTGAACTAAAAAAGCAAACAAAAAGAACCAGATTCATATTTTCGAATCTGGTTCTTTTTCTATTATAATCTCATTTTAAAATCTTGGTAACCGAATTCGCGAACAACGCGACATTCGCCGTCTTTATCTTGAACAGCAATCGCTGGAAGTGCCATACCGTTGAACGTAGTATTCTTTACCATTGTGTAGATTGCCATATCGCCAAATACTAAGCGATCTCCACTCTTTAATGGTTGGTCGAAGGAATAATCACCAATGACATCCCCAGCAAGACAAGTTTGGCCGCCAAGTCTGAAGGTATAAGGCTTCTCCCCTACTTCTCCTGAACCAAATAATGGTGGACGATAAGGCATTTCCAATACATCTGGCATATGACAAGATGCAGATGTATCAAGAATTGCAATATCCATTCCATTATGAAGTGTATCAAGGACAGATGTTACAAGATAGCCAGCGTTAAGGGCAACGGCTTCACCTGGCTCGAGATATACTTCTAAACCATATTTATCTTGCATTCTCTTAATACACTTTTCTAGACGTGCGATATCATAATCTTCTCTTGTGATATGGTGACCGCCGCCAAAGTTAATCCATTTCATTTGCGGTAAATACTCACCGAATTTTTCTTCCACCGCATTTAAAGTGGTTTCTAAATCATCTGAGTTTTGCTGACAAAGTGTATGGAAATGAAGTCCATCAAGTCCATCCAGTAAATCAGGACGGAAATTGGCAAGTGTAACACCGAAGCGAGAACCCGTCGCACACGGGTTATAGATATCATGCCCAATCTGAGTCGAGCACTCAGGATTAATCCGTAAACCAATGCTTCTGCCAGCCTTAAGTGCTTTATCTTTAAATTTTTCTACCTGTGAAAAAGAGTTAAAGATAATATGGTCGCAAATCGAGATGATCTCATCGATTTCATCCTCACGATAAGCCGGGAAAAGACATGATTCTCTTTTCCCATTTCCTCATAGCCTAAACGTGCCTCGAATAAACCACTTGCTGTAACACCACTTAAATACTTAGCAATCAGCGGATACATTGAATACATTGAAAAAGCTTTTTGTGCTAAAACAATCTTACAACCTGTACGTTCCATGACTCCGTTCAGGATTTTAAGATTTTTTTCCAGAAGACCTTCATCGACGACATAACAAGGAGTCGGTAACTCTTCAAAACGCATTTTATCGAGTTAGCTCCGGCTTCTTAACTTTAATAGGTTCATCATCGACAAGTACTGGGTTAAAGTCTTCTTTCCATGGTAGTCCCCACTTGTTCAATGCATCCATGAATGGATCTGGATCAAATTCTTCGATGTTGTATACGCCTGGCTTATTCCAAGTTCCATTCATGACCATCATTGCACCGATCATTGCAGGTACACCTGTTGTATAAGAGATGGCTTGTGAACCAACTTCTTTAAAGCATTCTTGATGGTCACAAACATTGTATACATAGTATGTTTTATCTACGCCGTCTTTTTTACCTTTAAAAATACATCCGATATTCGTTTTACCAACTGTACGTGGTCCAAGAGATGCTGGATCTGGTAATACAGCTTTTAAGAATTGAAGCGGAATGATTTGTTTTCCTTCAAACTCAATTGGCTCGATAGAAGTCATACCAACATTTTCAAGACATTTTAAGTGTGTAAGGTAGCTTTGACCAAATGTCATGAAGAAACGAATACGCTTAAGTCCAGGAATGTTTTTTGCAAGAGATTCAAGCTCTTCGTGATAAAGAAGGTACATATCCTTTTCGCCAACTTCATCGAAGTTATAAACGCGCTTGATTTCCATCGGTTTTGTTTCAATCCACTCGCCATTTTCCCAATATCTTCCGTTAGCAGAAACCTCACGAATGTTGATTTCTGGGTTAAAGTTAGTAGCGAAAGGATAGCCATGGTCGCCGCCATTACAATCCAAAATATCGATTGATTCAATTTCATCAAAATAGTGCTTTAGAGCATAAGCTGAGAATACTCCTGTTACACCAGGATCAAAGCCGCTACCTAGTAGGGCAGTAATTCCAGCTTCTTTGAAGCGCTCTTGGTAAGCCCATTGCCAGCTGTATTCAAATTTAGCCGTATCTTCTGGCTCATAGTTTGCAGTGTCCATATAATGTGTTTTTGTTGCTAGACATGCGTCCATAATCGTTAAATCTTGATAAGGTAAGGCAAGGTTCATAACGATATCAGGCTTTACTTCGTTAATTAAAGCAATTAGCTCATCGACATTATCCGCATCAACCTGTGCAGTTGTAATTTTTGTTTTTCCACCATCTAGCTTCGCTTTTAAATCATCACATTTTGATTTTGTACGACTTGCGATACAAATCTCTTCGAAAACCTCGCTGTTCTGAACACATTTGTGGATGGCAACGGAAGCTACTCCGCCAGCTCCAATAATAAGTGCTTTTCCCATTATCCTATCTCCTAACCAATTAGATTTTTCGATGCACTGAGGAGTCCCCAAACATTATGTCTGTAGGAAATAGAGATTGATTTGACCCCTCTAATGTTTTTTTTCAACAAAAAAAGCAAGTGCAAAACGCATTATCGCGCACAACACTTGCTTTAGATATAATCATCATATTAAAAAATGCATATCCATGACAAAAAGCCATATGTATTCGTCCACCATAAACGTCAGAAGGCATTATGGCAGAATGCACTTTAATATTCAAAATATATCTTCTTTAGGATCAGAGTCTATATAGCAAATAATTACTTTTACCACTCTTATTGACCGTTTCACAAGTTGTGTGCAAAATGCACTGGTTGTAAAGTAACCAACTTATAAAATTTGAGCTTTTAACTCAATCAATAAGGCAACTAAAGTTGCCAATCGGCATTTGACCCGGCTGTCCGTATGGCCTTGACTCCCCTTAGGAAGTGGTCAAAATTATCTGCTTGGAAAGATCCAGATATATTGAATATTAGCTTTCCAATTCATGCTCTTTTATATTATCAGCATATAATATAAATAGCAACAAAAAAATTGAAAAACTTTGTCGGAAACTTTGACTTGCGATTGATTGGAGTTGTATTAAACAGTATCTCCACTATTTTATAGATAATGTATGAAAATGTGTATAGAATATTTATAGACAATGCCAATTATTAGGGGGGACAAATGATGAAAAGTCTAGCCGTTTTTTGCGGATCCAGAAACGGAGGGTCTGAAGTTTACATAGATGGTGCTAAAATGTTGGGAAAAGAACTGGCAAAACGAGGTATTACACTTGTTTATGGCGGATCAAGTTTAGGCATTATGGGCGCTGTCGCCAATTCTGTATTGAAAGCTGGTGGAAAAGCGATTGGAGTCATGCCAAAATTTTTAGATTCAAAAGAAAGGTCCCATCCCCACTTAACTGAATTAATTATTGTAGATTCGATGCATGAACGAAAAGCAATGATGTCGGATTTAGCTGAAGGCTTTATTGCTCTACCAGGAGGACCTGGTACGATGGAGGAATTTTTTGAGATTTTTACGTGGGGGCAATTGGGGCTTCACCAAAAACCGTTAGGGATATTAAATATCAATCATTATTATGATCCACTTATTGCTTTATTTAATCATATGACCGAAGAACAGTTTATGGATGAAAAATTTCGTTCAATGGCCCTTGTGGATACAGAACCAAGTGCACTGTTGCATAAGTTTACTCACTTTAAACCGATCAATGTAAAACCATATTTAACGGAAGATCGGACTTGAGTATTTAAAAAAATTTAGCATCGTTATTTTTTGAAGAGAAATAACGATGCTAAATTATGTTTTATTGAGGCACTTACAATAATGTCAAGAGCCAAAACAATATGTAATTAAGATTTGTTAAGCATAGCGAATGCCGGCTGCCTTTACATTATGAATATCCATTGAACTGCAAGGCTGCACTCCATACGTCATTTCACATTTTGGACAATTCATCACAACCGTTTTTAAAACAAAGGTTTCCCCACACTCACATGTAATTTCATGTGCTACCGCAGGCTCCCAATTTTCTTTGCCTTTACTTTTTACGTGATCCACAATTGCCTGACCATCCTCAAGTACAGAACATCCACAACTCATATTGCATCCTCCCAGTCTTTTCAAAATTCGTTATTGCTTTGTATTTAAAGATAGCATAATGACAAATGAATTCCATACATCAAAAGTCACAGCTACAAATCGATCCCTCCTCTGCATTCATTTAAAATGCGGAAATCAACAATAAAATTAGTAGATCCTTTGTTAAAAAATGTTTCTGAAAGCAGGAGAACCACCCCTTTCCTTCCTGAATTTTGGTAAAATTAAGATTACAGGAGTATTTTAATAAGAAGTAAGGTGTTGGATGGTGGATATTAAGCAGTTGCAGTATTTTATTGAGGTTGCAAAGGTGAATAGTTTTACTCGTGCTGCTGATCGGTTATTTATTACACAGCCAACCATTAGCAAGATGATTAAAAATCTTGAGACTGAGCTTGGTGTGACTTTGTTCGATCGCTCACGAAAACAACTTGTTTTAACCGATGTAGGTAAGGTCATTTTTGAAGAGGCAAAATTGGTTGATCAAGCCTTTCATAATTTAGAATTGAACATTGACAATCTTACTGGTCTAAAAACAGGTCATATTCGCATCGGATTACCACCTATTTTTAATGCAGAGGATTTTCTAAAAATAACGGGGATGTTTCATGAAGAATATCCAGGGATTACATTTCAATTTGAAGAATCTGGATCAAAAAAAATTGAAGAAGATATCGAAAATAATCTCTTAGATGTTGGCGTCATTGTTTTGCCCACTCAAAATGAATTATTTGATCATTACGCTTTTATGGAAGAAGATTTAATGCTGATTCTTCATCCTTCCCATCCCCTCTCTGACAAAGAGGTCGTCGATTTAGCCCAATTGGAGAATGAATCATTTATTTTGTTTAATAAAGATTTTGTTTTGAATGATCGGATTATTCAAGCTTGTAACTTGGTTGGTTTCCAGCCCCACATTATTTCAGAGAGTGCTCACCTTCTATTTATAGAAGGAATGGTGGCAAACAAATTTGGTGTCTCGTTATTGCCACAAAGTATTTGTACCAAACTAGGAGCCAATGTACGGTACATTCGCGTTGAAAATCCAACAATTCGTTGGAGCGTAGCAATCATTTGGGCAAAAAATCAATACATTTCCTACGCGGCCAAACAATGGCTTCACTTCACAATAAACCGGCTAAATGGCACAAAACAGAACAATCGTACTTTAAGCTAAACGGTTCAAACAGTGAACCGTTTTATTTTTTGCTGTATAAAAATTCAATATTGATTTTTTGCACAATGTTGATTGGAGCGGAAGGTGCTCGACTCCTGCGGGAGAAGGTGTCACGGGAGACCCCACAGGCGCCATAGCGCCGAGGAGGCTCCCGGACTCCCCGCGGAAAGCGAGCACCTGGAGTGGAAATCAACATGCCCATTTATCAGAACGATTTTTAAACATGAAAGAATTCGCTTCTATAGACAAAAGCTATAGTAACCATAAAATAAAACCATTTTACAAGAAGTGATTTAAGTCGTAGACTTGTTTGTACAATTTATAATATTTAGAAAAGAGAAATAAAATCAAATAGTTCAGATTCTATTTGATAAAAACTAGGGGAAAAAAATTAGGGGAAAAATTCTTGGTTACTTTTTGTTGTATCAATGAGTTAGAAGAAGTCAGCGAGGCTTTGAAAAGTTTAGAAAAGGAATATCCAAATCTCTACAAAAAAATGGTCGACATGGTCTATCTTACACGTGCACTTAATTTTAAATTTCAATATATGGGGGCATTGTTGTTAGATATTCCAGCTACTGAATTTACTCCAATTTCTGTTCATGACTCTGTACTGCGCCTTTATAAAAGAGAATTGCAAACTTTAAAACAGAGTGAAAATTTCCCTGCATTAAAACAAATTCTTTCAACGTACGAACATGCTAGCTTTACGAACATTTGTCTACTACTACTCGGAATCAAGCCAAAATCATTGGTTGGTCCAACCTTCTCAAAATAAACAGCTTAACGGAGCGAGAGTGTACATGACTCTGCTCCTTTTTTATTTGTAGCATAATAGCGTTTGTGACTACACCATAAATTAATTATGTAAACTCATTCTTTTTGTTATGGTCTCATAAACCTTCATGAGACCATTTTAACTATTTCGCTCCGTTAAATTTGCCTGTTGATTTCCGCTCCAATCAACATAGTGAAAAAATCAACAATAAGCTTTAACAGAGCCAACTATTTAGATGTTCAATTTTGTTGTCCATAACCAATCAACCTCTACTACTCATGCTTCATCAGTTCATCACGGTCGTCAGCAAGCGGCGGCTTTTCCATCCAGCCCATTTTAATTAAGAGCTCTGCACCGTCCTCTGCATAACGACCAATATCTGCCATCAAAAAGGTATAATTTAATGCCAGATCCCTCCGTTGCGAGACCGATAAAGCAGCTCCTAAGTACCCTACTCCAGCTGAAACTAAAAGGACTGTGTGATATAGCATAAGTTTATCCGAAAATGGTGGAATCGTGGAATCGGTTATTTCAGAAACCCAGGAAGGTGGTGATGAAAGATCATCTTTGGACAGCATGGAACTTAGCAGGTCAAATTGCTTTTTACAGATTTCCTTGCCCCTGTGAAAATATTTCCGTAGCTCTTTCGACTGACAAACTTGGCCAAAGGCAATTTCTAACACGACCTTTACAACTGTTTTTTGCATATTGTAGCTAAGTCCACTAATTTCAATCGCGTTTAACGGCCTTTTTTTACAAAACCAACCTGCCAAATAGCTTTGATTATGTACAAAATCTACCTGTTTCGGACGGTTAATTCGTGGCGGTAGACTATAAATACCTTTTTTCTGCATGAGTTTAACAATTTTATCATGAAGGTTCATTGTTTCTTTATTACATTCCATAAAGAAAGCCCTTTGTTCAGGTTTGACGGAAATACTGACCGCTCCAGCATAGCCCGTTAATCCGTGAATGGTCATAATTAACATATACACTAAAATAAATGTATCCGTAAACAATGCTGGTGCATCAAGGTTTACATCATCTTCATTAAAACCAAAAGGGACGGGAAAGTTTTCTTCCTCAAAAAAGTATTTTATTTTTTTAAGGTGTAATTTTGCTAACCCATTTGCGTATTCAAGTATGTTTCTAACACTTTCATCTTGGACCGTTTTAATGGAATGACTAAGAAAACAAACAGCTATTGTATCATTCATGTATTGGGTCCATAGATTTGCAATTTCACCCGTTGTTAGTTGAACATAATCATTATTCTCCTCCACCAGTAAACCCCCAAAAACAGATAATAGAATCTAAAGATATTATGCAAAGTTCCTAGGAAATTATGTGTGTTTACGAGGGATTTTCCGATATTCGTACTCGTAGCCATAGTCTATACGCATGCATTGGTTGGCCTTTTCATGTTTTGTGCACATAGAACTGGTCTATGTGCACTTATTTGATGGATTTTCTGTTATTTTTACTCGTAGACATTGTCTATACGCACGGATTACTTGGCTTTTTAATGTTTTGTGCTCATAGAGGTGAGCCGTCCCCTTCCTTCCTAAGTGGGAAAGTAATCTTGAATTCGGTGCCTTTATTTAGTGTGCTTGTTACATTCCAGGCTCCGTCCATTTCTTTGATGATTTGTAGGGTGACCATTAAGCCGAGGCCTGTCCCCTTTTCTTTAGTAGAGTAATATGGTAGGCCAATGTTCTCAATTTGCGATGCAGTCATACCCACTCCATCGTCTTGAACCGAAATTTGAACCATGTTGTTATTATTCGAAACGCTGACTGCAACATTTCCTCCTGAGGGAACAGCTTCTATTGCGTTTTTGATTAAATTGATAAGCATTTGCTGAAGCCGGCTAGGGTTTCCAACGGTATACGCTCCATTACAAGATTCAAGGGTTACATTCACATTTTGAATGGTCGCATAAGAAATTAATGTATTTACAGAACGTGTCGCAAGTTCAGAAACATCAATCATTCTTTTCCGTTCCATTTCATAGCTTCTCCCGAGACTTAGGTAATCTGAAATAATTGCATTTGCCCGATCAAGCTCGTCCAAGCAAATATGAAGATAGTTTTTTTCATCCGTGCTGATATTTTTAGAGCCTGACAACATTTGAATAAATCCCCGTACGCTGGTCATTGGATTTCGAATCTCATGAGCAACACTAGCTGCGACCTGACCAACAACCTGTAATTTTTCGTTTTTCTGCATTTCTTTGATCAGATCTTGTTTTTCCTTATTCGATTCAATCAAATGAACCGCAAGCCACACTGTGACAGCGTTAACTGCCACAAACCCTATATTAATGATCATTCTATATTCCGGTAATTGACTCCCCAATTAACAGTGAGCCACAAATCGGGATTAGGGTCGACAAAAAGATTAAGAACAGGATCGAGTGAAGAATTCTTGACCTCCGTTCCCACCTGCTAAAACGATCACGAAATCTCCAAATAAAAATCGTACCAATCAAGATAACAGTGAAGGCAGGTATCATACCTTCTCCACCAATAAAAAAGCGAATTATGACGTAAAAGACTGTAACAAAGATCCCTACTGATTTTCCGCCATAGATGTAGGCTAGAAACCACGGGACCATTCTTAAATCAATCAAAATTCCATCTTCTAATTTTATGGCAAAGGTTAGGCATAAAATCATTGTGATTGAAAAGACAAAACTCCAGTAAAACGGTTCATACTTTTCAAGCTTGCGATTATTCACCAATGCCTGATATAAAATTATTGGAAATAAAACCATTAACATTTGTAACAATATGTTGTTCGTCTGAAAATCCATTTGTCTACCCTCTTATTATGACTACAATGTAATATACTCCATGCTTAATTAAAGCATACTTGGTTTAATACATGAACGTAAAGACAAATATTAACAGGAAATATTTCCTTTTTTCGTATTTTTTTCCTTTTTTCAAAGCTATTCGACAAATACTATTCATTTGATAAAAGCTGCAAAATATGACCAATTTTTTCTCCATGAATCACTAGATTCGCCTCATGGTCAAGTTCTGTTTGTTCCATATTTAATATGACTAGTTTTGCACCATGTCTTTTAGCTTCGATTGGAAAAAGATTTGCTGGTGAAACCATTAGCGATGAGCCCATAACGATGAATAATTCTGCAAGATTTGTGTCATGCTCCGCTCGTTCCATTGCCTCATCTGGAAGTGGTTCGCCAAACAAAACAACAGAGGGACGAATAAAGCCACCACATTTACAAACCAATGGGTCCTCCAAAAACTTTTTTATATTGAAGATAGCTCCACATTCTTGACAATGGCAGGTTCTTAATGTTCCATGTAATTCAATTACATTTTGGCTACCAGCATGATGATGAAATCCATCCACATTTTGAGTAATAATCGATTGAATCCTACCTTCTTTTTCCCAATTGGCTAACAGTATATGACCAATATGAGGATGGCAACTTTGGAGCCCATGAACCCGATGGCGATAAAAGTGGATAAAATCATCCCTTTTCTGATACATCGCTCTCGCACTTGCCAGCTTCATCGGGTTGATATTTTTCCAAATACCGGTAGAGGAAGAACGAAAATCCGGTAACCCAGCTTCAGTTGACATCCCCGCTCCTGAAAAAATGACCGTATAGTTTGACTTATCTATCATGTCCTTTAATTGGTTAAGCTTCTCGTGAAAGCCAGTTGAATGGTAGGTTTGCTCCATACCTTTATCCAATACAAACACCCCAATTGATAATTTCTCATTATTTTCAATGGTCGGCCCTTATTCAATCCCTACCTTGTTGCTTCGTCTTTCTAACAATAGTACATCTCGCCAAACTCCATCCATTTTACCCAAACGCTCTCGTCTTCCTACTTCACGGAATCCAAATTTTTTATGTAATTTTAAGCTTGCGACATTTTCTGGAAAGATACCACTTTGAATCGTCCAAATGCTTTGTTGTTCACTTGTTTCGATTAATTTTTGAAGTAGGAGGCTTCCTAAACCGTGGCCTGTGCTGTTCATTTCAACATAAATGCTTATCTCAGCAACTCCAGCATAGACACAGCGATTTGACGTAGGGCTAAGTGCAACCCACCCAACTACTCTATCTCCCAAACGCGCGACAAAACGACACTCTTTTAGATGGCTATTATTCCACTCCTCCCAAGTAGGTGCTTCTTTTGAAAAGGTTGCATTTCCAGTTGAAATACCTTCAAGGTAAATTCGTCGTACATCATTCCAGTCCTGTGGTAGCATTGGGATGATTTGGATAGGTTTTGGGACTATTGTGTCAGTATTTGAAGACTTCATATTTGCTGCCTCCTCCCTTAACTATTCATTCTTAATATTGAAAAAATAGTAGTTGTGATATGCTAACGATACAACTATTCTACCATTAAAAAGAGGCAATTTTTAAAAAACACCATCTCACTATTTTTAATAAAATAACAAGACGGTGTAACTTTAATGCTATAAGCTTTGTTAAATTAGTTTGTTGAATTCCGCAGCATTAATCTCATGTTTTTTCATAGTTGGATGAAATAAGCTAATACAGCCTCTTCCTTGATCCTTTGATCCATACATTGCAAGATCAGCATTTTTAATTAATGTATGGAGGTCCTCTCCATCTTTTGGATAAAAGCTAATCCCCATACTCCCTGAAATGTTACATTTATGTCCATTAATAGTAAAAGTCTCCACTAATTGCTCCAAGATTTTTTCGCAAATTACCAACATTTCCATCTCATCTGATATATGAGGGACTAATACGATAAACTCATCCCCCCAAACTGGGCAAGAACTGTTTCTAGGTCGTCAGTTGCATGTCGCAAACGCTTTGAGACTTCCTTTAAGAGAAGATCCCCTATATCATGACCAAGTGTGTCATTGATGACTTTGAAAAAATCCAAATCTAGCAATATGAGTCCGAGACTTGCTGGAATACTATCCTTGTAGGTAAGATATTGTTCAAAATACGATTCAATATACCATCGGTTTGGTAAACCTGTTAAAGCATCATGGTATGCCATATGTCTGATTTGTTCTTCCACTCTTTTTTTGTCACGAATATCTCGGACAAGCGCAAAGTATTTCAAGGTTTTACCCACATGAATCTGTCTAATATTAATATCTACAGGAATTCTGTTATTATTTTTTTCAATCATGATATCTTCAAAATTAGCAGAAGAACTGTCCTTTGAATCAGGATGTAAGTCGTTGATCTTCTCTGGAAGGCAAGAGAAGATCATGTTGATATTCATTTGTAAAAGCTCATCTTTTTCATAACCCAACACTTCACACGTAGTTGGGTTGACATCAGTTATCATTCCATCTATGTCAATAAGGAAAAAACTATCGACAGCTTGTTCGATGACGGTTCTGAACTTTTCCTCACTCTCTCTTAGAAGCTCCTCGGCTTTAACCCGATCGGTAATATCTAATCCAAACCCAATCAAAAAATCTTCTTCTGATTCATGGTTATGGATGATACTTTTGCCGGTAAACATATGATGTTCCTTCCCTTTGAAGCCAGCCAAAATTTCTTTTGTAATCAATTTCCGCTGCTTCCATACTTCAAGATCATATTCACGGTTAATTTTTGCGATCGAAGGAGGAAAAAAATCAAAGACAGTCTTCCCAATTAAATCCTCACGTTTAAGACCGTTGGATTCACATGCCTGCTTATTGGCGTATATCGTATGTCCTTCTGGGTCCTCAAGAAATATATTAATAGGCAGCGCATCCAGAACATTATGAAATAACGTTTCATTCACCCTAATTTGCTTTGTAAGCTCTTGATTCTTCCTTTCAAGTTCAGCAAGTTGTGAGCGAAGATATTCTATTTTGTTTAAATTATGTTCGTACTGATCTTTCACAAATATCCTCCTCTAATGCCGAACTCATCTTGCACCTACTTTCATTATATTATAGTAGAATACTGCATAGATTACGAAATTCGAAATATTTATGAAACTAGTTAGTCTACCGATCCCAATAAATATTGAAAAAAATAACAGCAACCAGCTAAGAGCTGCTATTCTTTTTCTCATTATGAAATTTTTTTGCATTCTTCTAACAACAAGTGGCACTTGATCCCCCCTTAGGATAAATCTGATTCCAATGCTAGGGGATGTATAAATATCATGATTTTGAATGACAAAAACTTGTGTAATATTTGATTAGCAACCGAAGTGTTTCTTTACATTTTGAACAAAAAAACCAGTCAGGTTTCCGACTGGTTTTTTCATTTCATGATATTAGCTTATCTTTTGTTTAATATCGTTTTCTTCAGCTAATTTACTTCTTTTTCGTCCATAAGAGAAATACACAACGAGTCCGATTATTAACCAAACCGTGAATCCAATCCAGGTTGTTAACGGAAGCTGTAAAGTTAAGTAAAGGCAGAATATTACTGCGAGAATCGGAACGACAGGTACAAACGGTACCATAAACGCTCGTTTCAAATTTGGTTGTGTTTTTCGTAACACTAATACCCCTAGCGATACAACAATAAAGGCAAATAATGTACCGATATTCGTTAATTCAGCGAGTTTGTTTAATGGTAAGACTCCTGAGAAAAAACAAATCATGCTTGCCGTAATCCAAGAGTTTATGACCGGTGTCTGTGTTTTTTTGCTTACCTTCGATAAAACGCGAGGCAGTAAACCATCCCGGCTAATGGCATAAAACAAACGGGTCTGACCGTAAATCATGACAAGTAATACAGTGGTAATGCCCGTAATAGCTCCTAAAGAAATAAAACCCGCCACCCAATCCTGGTGGATATATTGAAGGGCAAAAGCAACAGGGTTGTTTACACCCAATAAATTATAAGGAACAATACCTGTCAGTACTAGGGCAACGATAATATAAAGAAGTGTACATATTGTGAGTGAGGCAATAATCCCAATTGGCATACTGCGTTGTGGATTACGTACTTCTTCTGCTGCGGTTGATACGGCATCAAAGCCAATGTATGCAAAGAAAACAGTGGCTGCACCCGTAGCAACCCCAGAGAAACCAAATGGCATAAATGGAGTCCAGTTTTCTGGCTGAACATAAAACGCCCCAACACTGATAAACAATACAATGACGGCCAACTTAATTAAAACCATGATTGTGTTAAACTTTGCTGATTTCTTTATTCCTCTCGTTAAAAGGAAGGTTATCAATAGGACAATGATAATCGCTGGTAAATCAACAAAGGTTCCGTTTTCTGCGCTGTATGCACTCGTAATAGCTGTTGGCAAATGAATACCCATCCCCGACAGCAGCCCTTGAAAGTAACCAGACCAACCAGCTGCAACGGCTGAGGAAGCAACTCCGTACTCAAGAATTAAATCCCACCCTAATATCCAAGCAAACAGCTCACCGAAAGTGGCGTAACTGTAGGTATAAGCGCTTCCAGAAACCGGAACAGTGGAAGCAAATTCCGAATAGCATAGTGCCGCAAACACACAGGCAAGCGCGGAAAGAATAAAAGATAAAATAAGTGCCGGTCCTGCATGCTCTGCTGCCACAACACCTGTTAAAACAAATACACCTGTACCGATAATGGCACCAATCCCGAGCATGGTTAAATCAAATGCACCAAGTTCTTTTTTTAATGAAGCCCCTTTTGCTTCCGATTGCGAGATAAGCATTGAGATTGATTTTTTTCTAAACAAATCCATGATAATCCTCCTAGATGCAAACTTAAAATTTCTGTCGATTTTTGCCGGATTTTGTCGAATTAAAATTACACATATTTAATATTAATTAAAAATTTTCTGAATGTAAATATATAAATGAAAAAATATTAACCGATTTTTCTTCTTATTTTTAGATAAACCGCCAAAGCATTATTCATGAGAAATTTTTCTCTCTTAAAAGGCAAAAAAGCGAGTCGCATTTCAGTATGAAATGCGACTCGCTTTTTTATCATATAAAAATTAAATTAAATAATACGTGCCGTAACGATGCCTGCAATTGCGTTGATTTTTTCCTCTAGGCCTGGAACTACGTCACCATTTACTTTTTCATCAATATCAATCATTGTGTATGCATAGTTACCACGGCTTCGATTTACCATGTCAGCAATGTTGAGGTTATAGCTTGAGATTGCTCCTGTAAGCTGACCAACCATGTTTGGAACGTTTTTATGAAATGCTGCTACACGACGCTTCCCTGTAAATTCAAGTGAAGCATTCGGGAAATTTACAGAGTTTTTGATATTTCCAGTTTCTAAAAAGTCTTTAATTTGACGAGCAGCCATGATTGCGCAATTTTCCTCAGATTCTTGTGTTGATGCACCAAGGTGAGGAATCGGAATAACATTATCCATTTTCAATACATTTTCATTTGGGAAATCTGTAATATATCTGCCAACTTTTCCTGCTTCAAGTGCAACAGCCATATCAACTTCATTGACAAGCTCTCCGCGAGAGAAGTTTAAGATTGTAACGCCATCCTTCATGATCGCAAATGTATCTTTATTGAACATTCCCTTTGTGTCATTCGTTAATGGGACATGCACAGTAATATAATCAGAATTAGCGAATAATTGTTCAAGCGTCATTGCACGTTGAACATTACGTGATAAATTCCAAGCTGTATCGACAGAAATGAACGGATCGAAACCAATTACGTCCATATCCAAATCTAAAGCATCATTGGCAACAAGTGCACCGATTGCACCTAAACCGATTACACCTAGAGTTTTACCCTTAATCTCTTTTCCAACAAATTGCTTTTTACCAGCTTCAACTAGCTTTGGAACTTGGTCACCTTCTTCTGCTAGAGTTTTGGTCCAAGCCACACCGGCGAAAAGGTTACGAGAAGATGCCATTAATGTTGTAAGAACCAACTCTTTAACTGCGTTCGCATTTGCACCAGGTGTATTAAATACAACAATTCCTTCTTCAGTGCATTTATCAACTGGAATATTATTAACACCAGCACCCGCACGAGCAATTGCTTTTAAATTGTCTCCAAATTCCATTGCATGCATGTTAAAGCTACGTACAACAATTGCATCTGGATTTTCACTGTTATTATCAATTGTAAAATTACCTTGATTAAAAACTTTCAATCCATTTTCTGCAATATTATTTAATGTTTTGATTGTTTTCACCGTGTCTAAAGTTATTGTGCTCATTTGTATTTTCTCCCCTTCATCATTGTGATCCATTTTTAATTTTTGAAATGAATAATAAGCTTTTTCCAAAAAACTTCGTTGAATTTGTCAGTTGATTTCCGCACCTTCCGCTCCAATCAACCGATTGTTTAATAATCAACAATGTTCTTTCACTTGGCTTTACAAAAAGATGTTCATTTTTTAAAAGAGGTAAATTTCCCAAATCCTTACAACCATCTCCTTTAAGCAGAAAGAGGTAAGGGATCAAAATCCCTTACCTCTGCCCAGGCGAACGGCTTCGACACTATGTGCTCCCTCGCGGTTATCCGCGTTTCGCCAGTTACACATAGCCTTTTGATTTTTTCTAGTTTAACAAATATTCAGCTAATTAGCAACATTAAATATGATTTTTTTATATTGCAATGGTTCAGATGCCCCTTATCTTTCATTCATTATTTGTTAATAGATTCTTTACAGGACATAAACAAATTGCTTGTATAAAATTAACATTTCATTGCTATAGTATTGAGTAGCGGGGATAGCATGCGTGGCTATCATGGTATACGGCGTAGGCGGAGCCGATACTGATTGGATGGATTCATCATAATAGAATGTTCTAATCGCGATTGATAAAATCTTTTTTATGATCCTCTACATATTGTTTAAATGAAATGGGCGGTCGTTTCAAAAGCATTTCTGCTGTATTTGTAATGATTTGTGCAGTCCCCAATTTGGTCATGAAATACAGCATCGTCATCACATTGGCAAAATCCTTTGGAGTACCACGTTTGATGATCGTCCTTCGAAACTCAAAGGTTCCAGGATTGATATAGGTTATCTTACGTCCAAGTACTTCACTCATGATCGAAGCAGCTTCATAATACGAGATCGCTTCATTCCCGGTTAGCGTATAAGCCTGGTCGAGATGACCTTTCTCTGTAAGACAAATCGCAGCCACATCCGCAATATCTCTTGTATCAATGAAGCTCGTTTTTGCAGAACCGACTGGCATATATAATTCATTTCTTTGTATAACATCTTCGCGGTGAGTTGTATTGATGTTTTGCATAAAAAAACTGGGTCTTAAAAATGTATAATGAAATCCTAGTTCACGAATATACGTCTCAATTTTCCAGTGCGGAACGATTGGATTTTTTTCTACTCCTAATAAGGAGACAAATACAATATGCTCTACACCCATCCTTTTTGCCTGTTCCAAAAATGGTAGCATATCCTCTTTCGGCGAAGCCAGCTTTGGAGGGCGGACCAAAAATATCTTTGTAACTCCTTGCAATGCATTTTGATATGTATCTTTTCTTAAAAAATCAAAATAGACCGGATTAATATTTTTTCCAACAAAAAATGTTTTGCCTTTTTCTATGTTTGTCACTCCAGCCTTTACTTCCACACCTTTTGCTATCAAATTCTCTATCACATACCGTCCAATATTTCCTGTTGAACCTGTGACCAATACAGTAGACATTCGTCCCCCTCCTAAGATAATGAAGCATCCATTTTCTTTAAATACATGATAAACAACTCTTTTTCTTCTTGGTCAAAGCTCTGTAACGATTCTTCTATAATGGAATCACTAATTTGTTCAAGAATTGGAATCAACCCTCTCGCTTTTTCAGTCAAAACAATAACAGATGCCCTTCTGTCATGTGGATGAGATTCCTTAACTATCATTCCTTTATCAGCGAGTCTCTTTAAAATCCCTGAAATGGTTGGCTTATCAAAGTCTAATTTTGCTGCAAGTTCAACTGCTGTTCTCCTTATAAGGGTCGTATGCTGCTTCTCCTCTAGGTCTAGACATTTAAGAACACTCCATTGAGCAGTAGTTAAGTCATATTGTAGTAATTTTGTTGATAGTGTGTATTTTAAATCCTTTGAAACCTTCATTAATAAATAACCGATATTATCCATGTTCTCCTCCTGTATAGTTAGCGCACTAACTATATAGTTAGTTTACTACCTATTTTTTCAGTAGTAAAGTATTATTTTATAAATATAGGCTGTGTTAAATTTGTCTGTTGATTTCCGTTCCAGGTGCTCCAATCAACATTGTTTTCAAAAATCAACATCGTTCTTTAACACAGCCTAATATAAAAGCGGTTGGCCTCAGAACAGATGATGGTCAACCGCTTTTTGTTTTGTAAATTTCATTTCAAAAATAATATCTTTTGCACCGATCTTATCGTAATTCCAAATTCAACCAATTTAATATCATCATTTGTTGTTGCTCTTTAGTTAATTTAAAAAACATGACAAAGCTCCTTTCAGTTGCTTCATCATCGATTGTATTTTTCTATTTCTACTTTTCTATATAAAGAAGGATCGTTATTTATTAAGTAGACTTAAAAACGCTGATTCATTAATAATCTTAATTGGGAAACCCTTCTCAATTAGTTCATTCGCCTTCACTTCTTTAGTACTAATACCAGAAGGCCCCACGAGTGATTTATCCTGCTTTCCAACGATGAGAAAGTTTGTCTTTCTGCTGACCCCACTTTTTATTATACCACCGACATCGACTACCTTTTGCATCGCTTCTTTTCTATCTATGCTCAGCAAATCCCCAGTAAAAACAATTTGTTGTTCAAAAAATGGATGTTGGTCATCAAACTCCTTAATCGAAGCAGTAATCTCATGTATATCAATTTTCGAAAACTTCTTCTGTTGTTTTCTTTTATAAAAGGTAGTCTGATGTCTTAACTCTGAAAAAAGACGAACAGAAATAAATTCCCCGTGCATTTCAAGATATGAATGAATCGATTCTTTCTCCTTCAACTCAACACATTTAATCACCAATTCTGCACATGCTCTTGCATCAGATAATGCATTATGATGGTTGTCGAGCTGGATTCCGAACCATTTTGTTCGAGCTTTCAAAGAGCCGCTAATCCCTATATCACGACAGGCGAGTGTGCTGATTGGAATACTACATGTATAATGAAACTTCGGAATTTCTAGTGAATATTCTACTAAACAACTCTTTAGCACACTCATATCAAATTGTGCATTATGAGCAATGACCAGCGAATCATGGAAGTAATGCTGAATTTCATTCCATATTTCATTAAAACGATAAGCGTCTTTTACATCTTCGATTGTAAGGCCATGAACTTTAGACATCCTATCATCCATGACAAGTGTCGGAGGTTGGATGAGATAGTACTTCTCATCAACTATTTTGTTTCCTTTAACGAATACCATCCCCAACGAGCAGGCACTGCTTAAATCATTATTGGCAATTTCGAAATCAATTGCGATAAAATCCATCGTTTCCACACCTCAACCCTTTGAAAAACGAAATATATTTGTTTCTATAACTATACCAATTCGTTTCAATACTGAAAAGGAAAGTTACGAATCTCGTATTTACTTAAATATTCCAAAATCCTAGCAGATAAATACATGTTTTATTTTCATGCTTCCAAATGTCACAATCTGTTAAGAATTGTGTCTGTTTTTATTAGAAGTTTCTTATAAAATATCATTAAATACACTGTGTAATCTAAGCCTTTTTGCTGAAAAAAATAAACACAGAGGGGGCTTTTTTTGGATTCCAAGTTTAACTTCTTTGTCGATAATACTGTTTTATATCGGAGTCTTTTTTATGCTTCTATATTAACCATCCCCATTTTAAATTTCTGGTTTGATTCCTTTAATTCAATGTTCGTGCTAATTGCAATTTTTTTAGGAGTTGGCTACTACTCTAAACCAAGATGGTTTCACCTTCTTTTTACTTTTATTTTAGTAGAATTAAGGACCATCAGCACGGGTGAACTTGATAGCAACTTGACCTTTATCATACGATTGATTGTTTACTTTACCGTTACCTTTCTTGCCGTTGAATTTACCAAACAATTTCACATTCAAAAAAATAATAAAACAGAATTAATAATGACGATTTCGAAATTATTGGATTCCAGGGATTCGTATACGGCAAACCATTCTGAAAATGTTGCAAAGTACTCGATGATGATTGCAAATGAATTGGGTTTATCTAAAACTTCTTGCAGAGCCCTATATATTGGGGGGCTTTTACATGACACAGGAAAAATCGGTGTTCCAGGAGATGATTTTGACAAAACCTACTAAATTGAACAATGAAGAATATGAGATTATCAAACAACATCCGAGCATCGGTTACGAATCATTAAAACATCTTTCTTTGATCCAAAATTTAGGGGTATTAGATATGATTCATTATCATCATGAACGATATGATGGAAATGGTTATCCTAAAGGTTTAAAAGGCAATGAAATACCTGTGTCGGCTAGAATCATGGCGATAGCTGATTCCTTTGATGCAATGACGTCAAAACGGGTTTATAATGATGCCAATACAATAGAGTTTGCCATCCATGAAATAGAAAAGAACAAAGGACTACAATTTGACCCACAAATTGCCGATGCATTTATGAACCTTCTTAAAAGAGGAGGCATCAAGCTAGAAAAAAATGAACAAGCAGATACGAACGAAGAATCGGTCATTTAGACACATAAATCGTCTATGTGACCTTTTTATTATTTTTTTGAATCTTTCTCAGGTCTTTGATCGTCTTAATAAGTAAGAGTAAGAGTTTAAAAGAAAGGAATAGCTAACTTGAAACTGAAACGGATTAGAAGCACATTCATCACGTTACTCCTCGCACTAGTTGGAATCATTCTATACCTTCGCTTTCTGTCAATTCCAGTTGGTAATGAGAATGCGCCAATGCCTGACTCACTTCACCCAGTCGTCGAGGAACGAACGGATCAACTCATAGAGAAAGCAGCTGCAAAAGGAATTACCGTCATCATTACCGATGATTTTCGAAGCGCTGCCGATCAGAATAAATTATACGAACAAGGCCGTTCAACAGAAGGAACAATTGTTACAAATGCTAAAGGAGGAGAGTCGTACCATAATTTCGGTCTAGCGATCGATTTTGCGCTCAAGCTACCAACAGGAGATGTTATTTGGGATCGCCAATATGACGGAAACGGGAATGCGACTTCAGATTGGACAGAGGTTGTAACAATTGCGAAAGAGCTTGGATTTGAATGGGGTGGCGATTGGGTAAATTTTAAAGATTACCCCCACTTGCAAATGGATTTTGGATTAACCATTAATGATTTACAAAGTGGGAAAAGACCTCCTGATCAATTGCTTACGGTTGATACTGTAAACGAATAGCGGGACCTATAAAATCACATAACAGAAAAGGAAGCAGCACCTTCCCCTGCTTCCTTGCTTAATGGTATGTTTGAATTTTCTACAGCCATTCTGCCGCAATGGGGTTGTTTTCTGCAAGTTCGTAAGCAGCATTCGTAATCGCTTTAGCAAGCGTATCCCCCGTTGCGCAAATTTGATTGAAACAAACCTCTGTATCTCCATTTTGCGTATAAGTAAAACCCAATTCTTTCAGTCGTTCGACAATGATCATCGCGTGGTCAAGGTTTTGCTCTGGTTGAAACTCAGAATCATGAATAATCATATCTTTTTCAAAGTCATACCATTTGTCCCAACTATTTAATTTCCAGCCTAATATTCTACGAGCAATGATATCAATTTTGTTCATTCCAGTTGGCCCCTTTAATTCTGTATGTTTTATCATTTTACCATTTTCATTGAGTGGTTTCTAACAAAATCACCTTTCAAAGCTGGAGTAAATATCGAAGCATTAGAACTGAGCAGTTGCACGTCTAATCTCCTGCTCAAGTTCATTAGAGAAATACATAATTTGATCATTCGTCCATGTTAAGGTATGCGCCATGTAAGAAATCACTCTATCCATATAACGATATACTACCGCAATATCAAACAATAAATCTCCAGGTTCTACGAAGTAAGAAGTCAACAGGTGTTACAATCATCTCATTTTCAATCGCGTAAACTAATTTGCTAAATAAAACGATTGGCAAGTTAAAGCGATTTGCTTCTTCGCCTCTTTGTTCCACAATTTTATATAATTCCAGGACGTTAGAGCCATACCTTGATGCCAAATGAACCGCCTCCGTTTTTGTTAATCCCAATGTCATCCCAATTTTGACTTGAGATTGGATGAATTCAGGAAATCTTTCCGAACCGCCAACATCCCCACCAGAAATAGGAATAGTTCTCGTTTCGCATTTACGAAACACTGTTTGATGAGATAGCGCAAGTTTTTTGACAACAGTATCGACCACCCATTCCGCCATTTTGCGATAACCCGTTAACTTTCCACCAGCAATGGTTATTAACCCTGAATCAGAAATCCAAATTTCATCCTTCCGCGAGATTTCTGAAGGATCCTTTCCTTCTTCATAAATGAGTGGTCTTAATCCTGCCCAACTTGACTCTATATCCTCTGCCGTCACCTTCACATCAGGGAACATGTAGTTAATCGCATCAAGAATATAGGTGCACTCACTTTCCGTCATTCCGGGTGCGTTATCTTCTCATCAAAGAAGGTATCAGTCGTACCAACATAGGCCTTATTGTCTCGCGGAATCGCAAACATCATTCTTCCATCCAGGTGTATCAAAATACACGGCTTGCTGTAACGGGAATTTCGTTTGATTGATTACGACATGTGATCCTTTCGACCATTTTAATCTTTTGCCAGTTATTGAATGATCTTTTTCCCGAATAAAATCAACCCATGGCCCAGTCGCATTCACGACCACTTTAGCTGTGATCGTAAAGTTTGTTCCATTTAATTCATTGGAGATAATGGCACCAGCGACTTTTCCATTTTCATAATGCAATGCCTCTGCTTTTGCATAATTTAGAGCTACTGCTCCTTTTTCAACCGCTGCTTTCATGACTTCAATGGTAAGCCGTGCATCATCCGTCCGATACTCCACATAAACAGCCCCACCCATTAAACCTTGTTTTCTCAATAATGGCTCACGTTTAAGGGTTTCATTGGCATCTAGCATCTTTCTTCGTTCCTTCTTTTTCACACCTGCTAAAAAGTCATAGGCCAAGATTCCAATGGAGGTAGTGAACATCCCAAAGGTACCACCCCTGTAAATGGGGAGAAGCATCCATTCTGGCTTTGTCACGTGAGGGCCATTTTCAAATACCACCGCTCGCTCTTTCCCCACTTCAGCGACCAACTTGACTTCGAATTGCTTTAAATATCGTAAACCTCCATGAACTAGCTTTGTTGATCGACTAGATGTTCCAGCCGCAAAATCATGCATCTCGACAAGAGCTACCTTCAAACCACGTGCTGCTGCATCTAACGCAATGCCTGCACCAGTGATCCCTCCACCTATAACCAACAGATCAAATCGTTCGTTTTTTAAAATATCGATGTGCGTTTCTCTGTCAAGAGTAGTAAATTTCATGTCTACCTCCTATATATAAAAGAGACCAAAAACACACTGACGCTATATGCGAAAATGTATTTTTGGTCTCTCTGAATTTAACTAGTCACTTAAAACGTATTAACTTATATTTAAGATAAAGTTGATACGTTTTTAGAAAACAGTACGGTTTTGTTAATATATATTCTATTTGAACACCATTGTTGCTTGGACCGCTTTTTTCCAGCCAGTATAGAGCAACTCCCTTTTTTCTTGGTTCATTGTTGGTACAAAGGAATGCTCAATTGCCCATTGTTTCGCAATGTCTTCCTGACTTCCCCAATAGCCAACTGCTAATCCAGCTAAATAAGCTGCGCCAAGTGCAGTTGTCTCGTTGACCGTCGGGCGTTGTACAGGAACATTTAAAATTCCGCTTTGAAAGTCCATTAAAAAGTGATTTTTCACGGCACCACCATCGACCCTTAGCGTCTTAAGTTCAATTCCTGAATCTGCCTCCATAGCAGATAAGACATCCTTTGTTTGATAAGCAAGTGATTCTAAAGTTGCCCGAACAAAATGCTCCTTTGATGTTCCGCGCGTGAGTCCAAACACTGCACCTCGAACTTCACTATCCCAATAAGGTGTACCGAGACCAACGAAAGCAGGCACAACATAAACTCCATCGGTAGATTCAACCTTCGTTGCATAATTCTCGCTTTCCTTAGCATCTTTCAGCATTCTCAAGCCATCGCGAAGCCACTGGATGGCTGAACCTGGCAACAAAAATACTTCCCTCTAATGCATATTCGACTTTCCCGTTTAAGCCCCAGGCGATCGTGGTTAATAACCCATGCTCTGAACGAACAGCCTTTTCACCTGTATTCATTAACATAAAGCAGCCTGTGCCGTAGGTATTTTTCGCCATACCAGGCTCAAAGCATGCTTGACCGAATAAGGCGGCCTGTTGGTCACCAGCCGCACCTGCAATCGGGATTTCTTGACTAAAAAAATGGGACTTGTCGGTATACGCATAAATTTCGGATGAAGGACGGACTTCTGGAAGCATAGAGGCTGGAATATTCATAATTTCAAGCAGTTCTTCATCCCATTTCAAATCATGTATATTATAAATTAACGTTCTAGATGCATTCGAATAATCAGTTACATGCGCTTTTCCACCAGATAAGTTCCAAATTAACCACGTATCAATTGTCCCAAATAGTAATTTTCCTGCTTCTACTTGTTCTCGTGCACCTTCGACGTGATCGAGAATCCACTTTACCTTTGTCGCGGAGAAGTAAGCGTCTATTAACAACCCTGTCTTTCCTCGGAATAAATCATTGTAACCGTTTCCCTTTAACTCATCACAAATTTCACTTGTTTGACGTGATTGCCAAACGATTGCATTATAAACTGGGATTTCCGGTTTCTTTATCCCAGACAACAGTTGTTTCACGTTGATTGGTTATCCCAATCCCGGCTACCTGTTCAGGTTTAATATTGGATTCTGATAAACATGCGGCTATTACGGCTAGAATGGAGCCCCAGATTTCACTTGCGTTATGCTCAACCCAACCTGGTTTTGGAAAAATTTGTGTGAACTCCTTCTGTGCAATATGAACGATTTCGCCCTTTTTATTGAATAAAATTGCTCGAGAGCTTGTTGTACCTTGGTCTAGTGACAAAATATATTGTTCCATTGTTGTTCCCCCAATTTATCCATTCATCCATTTATTATATATATTACGATTCAAATGGTCTATTTCCACAAATAAAAGCCCATGAAAAAACAGTAGTCATAAATAGGATAAAGACACACCAGGTCTTTTCATTCTGAACAACTACTGCTTTTCATGAGCATATTTTGATGTTTTTGATTGTATGAATTTCTAATAATCTCTTTGAATAGTCTTATTATGACAAGGCTTGTCAGGAACTTCCATGAATTTGTCAGAAAATCTAACAAAGTTTATATAGCCAAATAAATTTACACTACCATAAGTCCAATTCCACCCGAAGGTCCAAGCACAATGATTAGGTCAAATTTCTCTTTTTTCTCGCAATCTACATAAATACTCTTGAAACATTCATAAATTTTTGTTATATTTACAATCAATTAAATATTTTCTTACTTCAATACCTTTTGAAGTGAGCATAGAGGCGCAAAGACCATTAGTAAGCAATTTGAGGATAATGAGATCCTATGATAATTGCAGAAAGGGGAATTTGCCGAAGCAGTTGGAACCTCATTTTTCCATTTGCTGGGTCTGTTATTGAATAAATACAGAACTGTCATATAGGGGGTACCTATATGGAGGGCTATCTCACGCATAGGAACTCATTTTTAAATTTGTTTCTACTGCAGCAGCGATCCCTCGTTGCTGCTTTTTTGCGTTGATTTTTGTTAGGCCTATCCACCTCAAATTACGAAAAAAATTAATTAAAGGGTGAGAATAATGAATTTTGGCCAGGTTTTAACTGCGATGGTAACACCATTTGATCAAAATGGAGAAATTGATTTTAATGCAACGAGAACACTTGTTAATCATTTAATTGCAAACGGTACGGATGGAATTGTTGTAGCTGGGACAACTGGAGAATCTCCTACGTTGACTTCAGATGAAAAAGTAGCACTTTTTCAATTTGTCGTCGAAATTGTTGATGGAAGAGTTCCTGTTATTGCTGGAACGGGCTCCAACAACACTCGAGCTTCGATCATTTTAACTCGACTTGCTGAAGAGGCTGGTGTTGATGGAATCATGCTTGTCACACCTTATTACAACAAGCCATCACAGGAAGGCATGTATCAGCATTTTAAAGTGATTGCAGAAGCAACTTCCTTGCCAGTCATGCTTTATAATATTCCCGGACGAAGTGTCGTCAATCTTTCTGCCGAGACTGTTGTTCGACTTTCAAAAATAAACAATATTGTTGCAATAAAAGAAGCTAGTGGGAATTTAGATGCGATTGCGGAAATCATTCGTGAAACACCTAGTGATTTTAGTGTATATAGTGGTGACGACGGCTTAACCATCCCTATTCTAGCCATTGGCGGAGCGGGTGTTGTCTCTGTTGCCTCTCATATTATTGGAAATGAAATGCAAGACATGGTGACTAGCTTTAAGAACGGACAGTTAGAGGAAGCAAGTATTTCACACCGTTGCCTTCTTCCGATCATGAAAGCATTATTTGCTGCTCCAAATCCATCACCAGTTAAAGCCGCTTTAAATATGAAAGGAATTCATGTTGGTGGCGTTCGTTTACCATTGCTACCATTAAATGATGAAGAAACAAACACATTACGTGCTGTTCTACTTGGCAGTCAAATTGAAGTGTTAAATTAAGCTAGAATGATATTTTGGCTTTGTAGAAGCTCATTCTAATTTGCACAGAACAAATAATAAATTGGACATACTAAAATAGTTTATTTCCTGTTTCAATTTATTTCCGGGGTAAGCGCAAAATTTGCTAAACTTATGCAAATTAAGGAGAGATTCGACCTTAACAAATGTCGAATCTCTCCTTTTTAATGTGAAAGATTACTATTTTTGTCAAAGTAAATTAGAATTTGTTGATAGAAACTTAACCTCATGGTAAGATAAATTAGAAATTTTCAAAAACTTCATATGCTTAATGGTGCTAAATGTTAATGATTTAGCTTAAAAGGGAAGTCGGTGCAAATCCGGCACGTTCCCGCCACTGTAATGAGGAGTCTGATTACAAAATTAGATCCACTGTCAATCATTGATGGGAAGGATGTAATAAGACGATGATCCTAAGCCAGGAGACCTGCCATGAAGCGTGTAACTGTTTCAACCTACGAGGATGGGTGTGCAGATCAAGTAGATTTGGTTTTTTTACCTTTTGTTATTTACTGTTCTTTTAGCACTTCTTTCAACTCGAAAGAAGTGCTTTTTATTTGCCAGCCATTTCTCCTCACCACTTATGCTTTGCAATTTTAGAAGTTTGAAAGGAGAAATTATGTATAAGATTAACTGGAAAATCATTTATTTTGTTTTTTTCATTTGGATTGTTCCAAATAAAGCCGCTGCTATGCATATTATGGAGGGCTTCTTACCGATAGAATGGGCAATATTTTGGTGGGTTATCACCCTTCCCTTCCTCATAATAGGCTACCGATCGATACAGGCCAAAGTAAAGGCAAATCCCGAAACGAAAATGATGCTTGGTCTTTCTGGTGCTTTTGTCTTCGTCTTGTCCGCCCTTAAATTGCCTTCTGTGTCGGGAAGTTCTTCCCATCCGACAGGAGTCGGTTTAGGAACTATTTTATTTGGACCACTTGCCATGAGCGTGATTGGCTCGATTGTACTCTTGTTTCAAGCGCTATTGCTAGCCCATGGAGGTCTAACAACATTAGGGGCAAATGCGTTCGCGATGGCTGTTTGTGGACCCATTATTTCCTTTTTTATTTTTAAAGCTGCGACAAGATTAGGATGGTCCTTATCAGTAGCTGTTTTCTTAGCTGCATCGTTGGGCGATTTAGGTACATATTTGGTCACATCCTTCCAGCTGGCATTGGCATTTCCATCAGAAGTAGGTGGAGTCATTGCATCCTTTACAAAATTTGCTGCAATTTTTGCTTTTACGCAAATACCGTTAGCGATCAGTGAAGGACTCCTCACTGTTGTCGTTATGAATTTTTTGAAAAAATATAATCTGCAAGAGTTAAAATTTCTTGGCGTTATATCCAAGGAGGTTCGATAAATGAAGAGAAGTATACTCCTCCTCTCACTCGTTATCATTCTAGTAATGGTTCCATTACTAACGATCAAAGAAACAGATTTTGGCGGAGCAGACAGCAAAGCCAAAGCAGCCATTTCTGAAATTCAACCAAACTATAAAGCTTGGTTTACAAACATTTGGGAGCCCCCAGGCAGGGAAACAGAAAGCTTGCTTTTTGCACTTCAAGCAGCGATTGGTGCAGGCTTTATCGGGTATTTCATTGGATCCATGCATCAGAAAAAGAAGCAATCCAATAGTCCAGAAAAAGAGGATCAGACATCAGATGCTGCTCATTGATAAGTATGCTTATATTAACCGTCTTAAACAGGTTCATCCGCTTGAAAAAACGATCCTGTCACTCTCCCTTTTATTGTTTTCATTACTTGTTAGGGATATATTGGTGGCTCTCATTACGTTTATCGTGATGAGTTCATTAATTATTTTTGCTGCGAAAATCCCCGTCTTCTATTATGCTAAATTACTTATTCTACCTGGGGTATTTTTACTAAGTAGTGTTTTCACGATACTAATTCATTTTACAAAAGGAAATGTATTTCCAACAGATATTTGCTGGTCATCGCCAATAGGAGATTGGCAAATATTTATTAGTGAAGAAAGTTTTTGGACATCGGTAAAACTAGTTGTTGTTGTTTTAAGTGGGATTAGCAGTTTATATTTCTTGACGTTGACTACCCCCATCACGGATTTGTTAATGGTTCTACGCAAGCTGAAATTACCCATTCTTTTGATTGAATTGATCGAATTGACCTATCGTTATGTTTTTATTTTTATCGAAACAGCTCTCGATATTTATCAATCACAAAATGCAAGGTTAGGTTATAGCACCATTCGTAGAGGAATCCATTCCTTTGGTTATCTTATATCTGTTTTATTTGTTAGTGTATTTCAGCGCTCCAAGCAGTTAACGATGGCGATGGATGCAAGAGGCTATCAGGAACATATCCCTTCTTATGAAAATACGTACCATTTATCCCCAATCAATTGGTGTATCATCATCGGGATTCAAGTTAGCGTGTTATTCATTTATCTAAATAGTTGGAGGCTTCTGTAGGATGACAGATCATATTTTTGAAATCGATTGCCTAACCCATCAATATCCCGATGGAAAAAGAGCATTAAACAATCTTAATCTCAACATCAAATTAGGTAAAAAAATTGCTTTACTCGGTAATAATGGTGCTGGAAAATCAACTTTATTTCTTCATTTAAACGGATTGTTACAGCCTTCTTCAGGTCGGATTAGCTATAAAGGTCTGCCAATGCGCTATGACCGCAAGTCCTTATTGTCGTTACGGAGACAGGTGGGAATCGTTTTCCAAAACCCAGATATTCAGTTATTTTCAGCTAATGTTAGGCAGGATATTTCATTCGGTCCAATTAACTTAGGATTTCCACTGACTGAGGTCCATGAAAAAGTGAATTGGGCGATGAAGCAAACAGATGTTTTAGATCTTGAAGATAAACCTACACATTTCCTAAGTTTAGGGCAAAAAAAGCGCGTTGCCATTGCTGGAATTTTGGCAATGGATCCCGATGTTTGGATCCTTGACGAGCCTACAGCTGGCCTAGATTCATACTATTCTCGACAAATCGTAGCCCTGTTAGATTCACTTCATCAGCCTGAAAAAACAATTATCCTTTCAACACACGATGTAAATCTTGCCTACGAGTGGGCAGATGAAATCATAATCATGAATGACGGAAACATCATTTACCAAGGCGACCCGGTAAACATTTTTCACCAAGAACACCTTTTGCTACAGGCATATTTGGAAAAACCATGGGTGTTTGAAACATTTCAATCAATGATTGAAGCGGGTTTGGCCGATCATACACATACCGTCCCACGGAATAAGGAAGAATTATTTCAGAGAATGGAGTGCAAACCAATCCCTTATTAAAATAATGGTATAAAAAAACCGATGACGATTTGATCGTTATCGGTTTTAACTATTTAAGGTTATTCGTATTTGTAAGAACTAATGAGCATGAGTATGGTGTTGATGTTTAAAAAATCCATGATAATCAGGGTGTTGAGTTTGCTGGTAAAATCCTAATATCAACTCAGCAAGTCCCACTGCAAACATTGTCGGCTGTAGGAAGCTTTCCCCACCGATCCAATATACCTCCGCTGTAATCCAGATAATCATCGCAACCCCAAGAATCATCGTTGCTAACCCGGCATATCGATGGTTTCTAAAGGATAAAAATGCGCCAACAAGACTAGCCACTCCGTTAATAGAGAATAAGACAATTCCTGGAATCATAAAGTCTTCAAATGGTGTATTTTCAAGAAGATTCAACGACAAACCAATACTTTCACCATCAGGCTGCACCATCAACATCATTCCACAACCGACTGCGCCTAATCCAATAATCGCCAACAAAGCACCAGGTTCCGTAGGATAACATTTTTTCTTTGTTCATGCTTCCCATCTTCCTTCATTATAATTAGAAGCAAGTCTAATTGTGTAGTATTTCTCACCCTTATTTTACACCTATTTTGGAAAAAAATCTCGTTAATGTAAGAAGAAAATACAGCAAAGAAAATTGTTTGTACTTGCTCCTACAATCCTATTTGTTTTGCTTGATCAGATCCGTCAGTTCAGATAATGCATCTTCAAAATCAATCACTACCGTTCCGTCCTCGGGAATTTCATCCAAGCAGGATTTAAATTCAGCTATTTTTTCTGCTAGCACCACTAGATTTGAATTGGAACTTAGCTTATTTGCGTTCTTTTGTTTAGTGAATCCAGAGAACTCCTTATCCTCCTCTAATTCATCAACTAAGCCCCAAAACTCCTGTAAAGCCGCCTCTAATTTTTGCGTTGATTTGTGTAGATTTTGTAATTTTGTTATTGTATCGCTCATTTTTCCCATCCTTTTCAAAGTGAATCTACTATGTGTTATTTCCTTGCTTTGCTCACTTTCAGCTTCTTCCCTTTGATTGTTGAATTCTCCATGGCTTGTAAGACTAATGAACCCTTTCCATTAAGAATATCCACATAAGACAAATTATCTTGAATCGTAATAATTCCTATATCATCTACACTTACACCTGGAATCTTCGTAATGGTTCCGACAAAATCAACGGCGCGAATTTTCTTCTTTTTCCCTCCGTTGAAATGGAGTTTCATAATATCTTGATTGATTCGTGCGGTTTTATTATTTCTCACAGCGCGTCTCCCGCTGAGTTTTTCTTCAAACGCCTTTTTGCACCTTTCAACCTCTTCCTGAGTAGGAGGAGCCATCACCGGGATCTCAAATCCAATGTATCTTTCAATTCCTCTAAGAAACTTTCCTTCATATGGAGTCACGAACATAATTGCTTTTCCTTTATTACCAGCTCGACCAGTTCTTCCTGTGCGGTGAACATAGCTCTCTTTTTCCATTGGAACATCATAATTTATGATAAGTGACACATTATCAATATCAATTCCTCGTGCTGCTACATCGGTTGCTACCAAATAACGAAAATTGCCCATTTTGAAGCCATCCATAACCGCAAAGCGATCTTCTTGCTCCAAGCCTCCGTGGAGTCTTTCACAAGAATAATGAGCACTTTCTAATTCCTTAAATACTGACTCAACATTTTCTTTCGTCCTGCAAAAAATCATGCAGCTATCAGGATTTTCAACAACCGTAAGATCTTTAAGCAAAGAGATTTTGTTCTCGTCCTTCACTTCGATTACAGAATGATCAATCGTATCGGTTGTAATACCAGTTGCCTCTATTTCAATGCTAATTGGACTTTGCATATATCGATGGTATAGATTTTCAACATCTTTAGGTAAAGTAGCAGAAAACATCATCGTTACCCTATTTGATGGGAGCTCATTGATAATCGCTTCCACTTCATCAATAAATCCCATATTTAACATTTCGTCCGTTTCGTCGATAATAAGATACTTAATCGCATCTAAGACCAATGTACCTCTTTCAATATGGTCCATCACTCGACCAGGTGTCCCGACAACGACATGTGTTTTTTGTTTCAGTTCTTCCTTTTGTTTGGCAAATGGTTCTTTTCCATAGACAGCCAATGCTTTAATTCGTTTAAACCTTCCAATATTCGTGATATCCTCTCGAACCTGAACAGCTAGCTCACGTGTAGGGGTAAGGATTAATGCTTGCGGCTTTTTTTCCTCCCATTGGACTAACTCACAAATCGGAATAGCGAAGGCTGCTGTCTTGCCACTTCCTGTTTGCGATTTTACGACAAGATCTTGATTCTCCAATGCTTTCGGGATCACTTCTTTTTGAACCTCCGTTGGCGTATCGTATTTCAATACAGCTAACGCTCTTGTTATTTCCGCACTTAATCCATAATTCTCAAAGCTTGATTCATTCATGTATATACCTCTTTTTTTATATTATCCGACTTATATATGTTCTCACAGTGAATTATTCATATGCAAAATCTGATTAGATTCCATTATACATGAAAAGCTTTCGATAGCGATTTTTATCGAGAATATCTGACTTTTGATTTGTATAACCTAAATAGGATTTGGAGCAATAAAGAGGAGGTGTTTATTATGTTTGAATTAGAGCCGTTAGAATACGAAACAGGTACGCCGATTCGTGATTATGACATTATCCAAATATCACAAACAGCAGACGGGTTTGAAGTGATGCTTGATATAAATTTGGACAGCGGCTATTCATTAACAAGGACGACTTTAGAAATTACCCATGAAGATTTATCTGGTTATGAAACAAACGATATTGAAGAAGGCATTAAATACGCATTGGGATTTTTCAAGACTGAATAATTCAGCACACAAATAAGCTTGGGGGCTAAAGCACATTCTACCCCCAAGCTTTTTACATCTTTTTAAACAAACAATTGTTTTTGTTTTTCTGCCATTTGTTCAATTTGGACCTTGCGCTTTTTGCTTGACCAATTTATTATTCCAGTCCCGATCACATTAGCATCTTTTTCTTCACATATGTTTTTCATTTGCTTGATTGCTCGATTCCCACCCATCCAAGGATAGCGAAAAAATTGAGTCACATAGCATTCAACTTTTTTACCTCTAAGTGTATTCATGCCAGTAAGATATGCTGTTAAAATTGGCGATAATGCAAAACCTCTGACTGGTGCTCCGAAAATAATACCATCGTATTCAGAAACATCTGGTGTATTTTCTAGTTTAATTTTATTAATGTCTTGCTCTCGATCGTTTGCTGCGATTATTTTGACAATAGAAACTGAATGTCCTGTTGCAGAGAGCTCTTCTTTCAATCTTTGAGCCACAAAATAGGTATGATTGGTCTGAGAATGGATAATAACCCCAATCTTCATCTCTCTTCACCTTTCTCTTATTAGCCCTACTACCAAAACGTTCAAAGTAAATGCAAAGTTTATATGGGTTAAAAAGGTACAGTAGCTTTCATATTTTATTTTACATCAAGCTATATAGTAAATCTCGTTAGAAGTGATTATTTGGATAAGCTTGTTCCTTAATCCTGTTAATCTACTATCTATCAAGCAAACATACATGTCAGCAAGGAATAGATGATTTGAGCTTTAAACATGTCCAAATTTCATCCTTTTTCCAGATTAATTGGATATCCTATAACCAATAAGCTTAACAATCGGAGGTTTAAGTGATGAAAAAACCTATTCAATTATTATTTATTGCCATACTTTTCGCTTTTGTTTTCAATGTTGGTAGCCATTATGTCTTTGCAGATGATGATGATGTGTACGAATATAAAGAAGACTTCAGAGAAAATAATGAGAAAGAGGGAGCACTAGAGGAAATCGGTAAAACTGTTGGTTGGGGAACCGCCATCGCAATGGGGACAGCCGGTGTTATTTTTCCATTAAGAAGATCCACGAAAAGGTTAATTACCACTGTACCAAGTTTGAAGGAAATGATTATTTCAATCTCAAAATTTTTAGGTAAATATCATGTATTAATCGGAAGTTTTGCATTGCTGTTAGGAATTTCACATGGTATTTCGATGCTACTTACAGAAGCCGAGTTTGAACTAAATACGTTCACCGGAATCGGTTCGGTTGTCATTCTACTCACTGCTGCACTATTTGGTACAGTCCTAAACAAAAACAAAAAATCAAAAAACGCTCGGAAATCACATCTATTTTTAATTACTATTTCAATTCTGTTGGGTGTATTCCATATTTTATTGGCTTAAACATTTCATGTGACATCAAGTCACCAATGGAACGGTCTGCATACTTTATCAAAAGGAAGTAATTTTCCCTTATTTTCAATTTCAAAAGGGGATATTTAAGTATGCAGACCGAAACAAAATTAGTCCTTCTACTAAAGGAGATCGACGAAAACATAATGATGTTTGAACAAAGGAGGAAGCGCCATAAAAATAAAGCGATACTCCTTAAAACAACTTCAATCGTCGGTTCTGCTCTTGTCACTGTTTTATTAGGTTTAAAAAGTATTCAGAACAACCTTATTTCCGATTTCGCTCTTATGTTATCTGCCTTTATTACTATTTTTAATGGAATTGAGGGTTTCTACAATCACAGAAGCTTATGGATAAAGGATGTCAAAACGTTAACAAGTTTGCAGGAGCTAAAAAGGGATCTTAATTTTTATATTGCTGGCATGCCTGAGGAAAAGATCTCAATTCAGACTCTTGTCCGCTATAAAGATCGACTTCAAAGTATTTGCAATGACGATGTCAAAACATGGTCTAAAATAAAGGAAGAACAAAATTTAACAGATTCAGAGGAAAAAGGACGATAATGTTCGGATTGTTTTTCGAGGCAAAGAGGCTTTAAGCAATTTTATTAACATACTGGTATCAATAACAGTAGGATGTTCAGGTGCCACGGGCCAAACCTTAATAGTTTGACTCAGGCACTTGAATCCTCACCTTTATTTAGTCGATGTCCTTACGCGAGATCGCTCCTGGTACCTTTTCGAGCCATTCTTTATCAATAAGGATTCGAGTGAGCTTCTCAGCAAACGCACCTGCCTTACTAATCAAGGAAGAATAGGTTGCAAGTAAATCATGTTTCATGACAGACCCAAGTGCAAATCCATATTGTGAGATTAATGATCCAATCAAACCCGCCAAATGACTAACCATAATCCGATCAGAAAAGACTCTAGTATTTGAATCGGTCATCTCTGATGTATAGGTAGGTGGAATCGGTAAACCATCCTTTGTCAATAGCTCATACAAGGAATGATATTGATTTTTAGCTAGTGTGCCGCCAGATAAAAATAGCTCCGTCATATTCTTTTCTTCTGACATTTGCGCAAAACCAATACAAATGGTCTCAATCATAATCAAAAGTTCAATGACCACATATAGATTGGCAATCTCCATACTATTCATCGGCCGAGTATCTCCTAACCATCCATCAAGATAACTGGATTTGTGAATTTTTTCGTTACTCTTAGGAGCTGGAAGGGTAGGTGTTCGCCAATATATACCTTTATTCAACATGAGGTCATTTACTTTTCCATTTAATTGAACTGCATCTTCTAAGCATTCAGATAGATAGTTCCTAACATCTTCCCTAGTAGAGAAACCCAATGCGCGAGTATGGAATTCAAGTCCAAGCTGCGAACCTATCAACATATATGTTAACAAAAAACGGTCAGTAAAAAGAGTTGGTGCGTTTTTATTGATATCAGTTTCCGAAAACCCAATTGGCAAGGGATATCCTTCTTTGGAAAGTAGTTTTTCCCTTCCTACGAGTAGCTTATCAGCAATTTCTAAAGCATTGGCGTAGATATTTTTTACATCATTATCCTTCGCTTGTTCATGAAAAGTGATTAAAAACCATCTTGACAATTCATTTATTGAAAATCCGGTCCAGAGATAACCAAGTTCAGAAGATGTTAAAGAAATGGAATCAGAATTACTCAAACATGCTCCCTCCTTTTTTTATTTTTAGATACGGTCGTAACAAATAACTAGCGACCTTTAATGGATCGATCGTTTTTGTATTAAATATTTTTTCACCCCAATAGCCTTCCAAGCCATGAATGATTCTATCTAACCCTTTATTATTCAACAGCTCCATCATTCTTCTTAAAACAAGTGAATTCTCATAGCTTTCGCGCAGTGGTTTCATTAATTCCTCATATTTTCCCAACCCACATAAGTCATAGGCTGCATACACCCCACTTAGAAGTGCTGCATATTGGCCAAAACCCATGAACGGCATCATGCTACCGAAGCAATTTCCCACATAAAAGGTATTTCCGATTCGGGCAGAATGGCAGATTCCAATTGGATAGCCGGTCACTTGAAACTGATCGGTCACCTTCATTGTTTGCTTTAAATCAGAACTTACTTTTTTGAAAAACAGATTCCATTGGTTTTCGATATTTACTTTATTATTTTTAGGTAAATCCGGAATAGCCACCGAAATTGATGCTTCCTTTTCTGAAAATGGAATAAGGAATCCGTAGCCATATGGCGCTAAATCATAGTCAACCCATGCCATGACCGTATATTGATCGAAACTCCCTTCAATTGTTGCCCCTTTAATAGAAACGGTCAAATCCTCTCGAAAATTTCTAGTTTTCTTTGCGTAATCGCCATCACCAGTTGCCATTACCACATGGGTATATTCTTTTAGTAATTGTTCATAGGTTTTCTCAGAGTTGTAATGAATCGTCGACATAGTCTGGCTTTCTAATTGTGCTTCAAATGAATTCTCTTCTCGACCGCGAATATTAGTAAATCCCAATTGGGCCTCAATAGTTGTTTTTTCATTTTTTGAAGAAAGAATCATTTTTTGAATGTTAGCTGATGGTTTAAGGTTAATCCCATACTTTTCTGACATAAATGCAATACAGTCATGAGTAGGAAGATTAAAAATCGATAACAGCACCTCGCCATTTACAAATCTATCCCCCACTTTACTTCGTTTTTCGAAGATTGTAGGGGTAACTCCATTCTGTTCTAGGGTAATGGCACATGCGAGTCCAGATAATCCTGCACCCATAATGGCAATATCCACTCGAAACCATCTCCTAATCTTTTTGTACAATAGAAGCATTCCCATATCCAACGTGATAAATGTACTTTTTCCATTTATTTGGAATCACATTCCCTTTGGTAAAAGCATAAACCAATTTTTAGGTAATTTTCTTACATGAATTGTGGCATGATAAATTTCGAGGAGGGAAATTATGAAGCGAGTAATTAGTGCATGAAACGAAAATGAGAATTCTCGTTTTTGATTCTTCCACTTTAGGTTGCTAAACGTAGACAAAATAAAATTACTATTTTACAAAAAGAATTTTTATGCAAGGTATTGAATAAATAAGCAACAAAGATTACAATAAGGAATATCAAAAAACAAATTACTAGAATGATTGTATGATCATCCATGTAAAATAGGAGGTTTTTTTCACAATGAAACAAAAATTTATGATGATGTTTGCCCTATTATTATCTTTGACTTTTATCCTAGCTGCATGCGGTTCAGCTGATAAAAAAGACGAAGCTACAGGTGGTTCTGATACTAAGAAAACGCTTCGTGTTGTAACAGCTGCAGAGTATGCCCCATTTGAATATATGGACAAAGGCGAAATCGTTGGGTTTGATGTTGATTTAATCAATGCTGTCGCAAAAGAAGCTGGATATGAAGTTCAAATGGATAACGTAGGTTGGGATCCAATTTTCGTTGAAATTAAAGGAAAAAGAGCAGATTTAGCTGCTTCAGCAATTACAATTAATGATGATCGTAAGCAAACCTATGATTTCACTGTTCCATATTTCCTATCAACAAATATGATTATGGTAAAAGAAGGTAGCGATATTAAAACAGCTGCAGACCTTAAAGATAAAAAAGTTGCTGTTCAAAACGGTACAACTGGACAAGATGCAGTTGAGGGTATATTAGGAACAAATAGTGAGAACGTGAAAAAGTTTGAAAACATCCCATTAGCGATTATGGAATTAAAAAATGGTGGTGTTGATGCCGTTGTTGCGGATAACACAGTCGTTGAGGAATATGTGAAAAACAATCCAAATGACAAACTTGTCGTAATTGAAGATGAAAATACATTCGCGGCTGAATTCTATGGCTTATTATTACCAAAAGGCAGTGAGCTAAAAACTGATTTAGATAAAGCACTTAACACAGTTCTTGATAATGGCACATATTCAAAAATCTACAAAGAGTGGTTTGGTGTTGAGCCAAAAATTGAAAAGCTAAAAGAACAACAATAATATTATTAGAAAGGATGCCGTTCAAAATGAATCGGCATCCTTTTTTACTTTCTTAAGTGCCCTATTCGTTTGCGGTCCTCTTTCGGACAATCGTACGGGTTGTTGTTCTCGGTGTGTCCGTTTGCGGCCTGCTTGCGGACATTTCTTCGTATCGCAGTTCTTACTTTGTCCGTTTGATCCTTGCTTGCGGACACTACTTCGTGTTGCGGTTCTCATTTTGTCCGTATGCACCCTTCTTGCGGACATTTCTTCGTGTTGCGGTTCTCATTTTGTCCTTTTGCGGCCTTCTTGCGGACACTTCCAAATAGTGCATTCCTCAGTTTGTCCGAATGAGACTCTCTTACGGACGTTTCCACGAATCGCAAATATCCACTGCGGTTAAATTCCCCATATGTACAAAAGCAACCTATATCCCCTGCTCAACCCACAGTTTGCAAAACAAATCCGAGCCATAGCTGTAACGTACGAAAAAACCTCTCCAAATCGGAGAGGTTTACTCTTTTCAATAGATTAAGCTGCTTTTTCGGTATTGTTTTGGATACGATTTTCAGATGTTTTTTGTACATGAGCAATCGCACCCGTTACCACTATCGCAACAATAACTGGTATTAGCCAGCCTAACCCTTCATTGTATAACGGCAATGACTTCTCATAGAATGAAACAATAGGCTTCATCCAGCCGAAATATTCCAAACCAAACAACGCACAGAAGGTTTTTAATCCATCAATAATACTGATTAAGAAGGTAACCCCGATAGCCGCTACATAAACCATTCGAGCGTGGTTAAAGAACTTCGAAACGAAGGTTAAGAGCATTAATGCTACAGCTAATGGATATAAAAACATTAAAACAGGAATTGAGTAATTAATAATGTTTGCTAAACCAAAATTCGCAATTCCAAATGATAGCGTTGAGAAGAAAATAACCCACACTTTGTAACTAACTTTCGGAAATAACGTATTGAAGTATTCCCCACAGGCAGTGATTAGCCCAATACTAGTTGTTAAACAAGCAAGGATGATAATAATAGAAAGCATAACTGTTCCAGCTGTACCAAAGTAATAGGACGCTGATTTCCCAAGGATTTGTCCGCCAGTTTCTAAAAGACCGAATTGATTAATGCTAGTAGCCCCTAAATAAGCAACACCAACATAGATTAGACCAAGAAATCCGGTTGCCACTATCCCTGATTTAGCCGATGCCATCAAAACGCCACGAGTTGAAGTGACACCCATTGCACGGATCGCGTTAATGACAATGATTCCGAACACAAGTGAAGCTAAAGCATCCATTGTATTATAGCCTTCCATGAAGCCTTTGACGAACGAGCCGTTTGCATAAGAGGCTTGAGGAGCTTCGATTGAGCCTAACGGTTTGACGAATACCATAACTAATAAAACAGCTAAAAGAATTAAGATACCTGGAGATAATATTTTACCAACATTATCCACGATTTTAGCAGGATTTAATGAAAACCAAAGTGTGACAACGAAAAATAACAATGTAAACACGATTAGACCAGCTTGTCCAAAGCTTTCACCAACAAATGGAGCAATACCGATATCGTATGCCACTGCTCCTGTTCTTGGTGCTGCAAAAAATGGTCCAATTGTTAAATACAATACGGCAGTGAAAACAACTCCATAAATTGGATGAACTCGGCTTGCAAGCTCTTGTAAGTTTTTACTTCCTGAAACACCCATTGCTAAAATCCCTAAGAATGGTAAACCAATTCCAGTGATGAGAAATCCTAAAACGGCCATCCATACATTCGTACCTGCACTTTGACCAAGTGAAGCCGGGAAAATTAAATTTCCTGCGCCAAAAAATAATGCAAACAACATAACTCCAACAACAAAATACTTTGAAAATGGTAATTTATTATCCATAAGGTAACCCCCATTGATGTCCAATATGATTATGCAATGCAATTCAATTCGACAAGATTTGATATATTACGATAATATTACTATGACTGTGATCAAAATACAATATTATTTTAAAGATTTTTTCGACAATTACAAATAAATGAAAAGCTGATAAAACTCAATTATACCCATAATAAAAAAAGGTAAACGGTACCAACACTCTTCAAGCTGGACCATTTACCTTATTGAAATCTTTTTATTTTACTGAACGTTATTATTATTTTAAAATATCTTATTGTTTGATTTGCTTTAAATCAGTGATACACTCCTGCACAAGGGTAACTGCTTGACTCATTGCTGCACCACCGCCAAATGCGACCGTTACACCAAGCGTTTCTAATATTTCTTCCTCGGTTGCCCCCTGATCCAAACACCCTTTTGTATGATATATTATGCAAAATTCATCCTGTGAAAACACGCTAATTCCCAATGCAATCAATTGTTTTTCTTTTTGTGACAGGACCCCGTCCTTAAAGCATGCCGCAGTGAAATCATTATACTTTTCTGCAATTTCCGGCATTTTTTGTGTAAATGTTCCTAGTCCAAGCTTATATTCATGCAAAGCGGCTTCAGTATCATTTCGTGGAAATAACTCATCCAAATTAAACATCTCCATTCTGTCATAATCCTTCGTTAGTATGAAGATTATTGGAGATTTTATTCCAAGCAATCACTGGAGAAATAGTTAAGAGGCTGGGAAACGCTTCAGCCTCTTTTGCTTTCATAGAGATCGTTTGTTGGTTGATATAAAATTATTGCTGCCTGGGACGTTTTCATTCTGCCGTTTCTTCTTCTTTTCAACTGCAAACCGCTTCTTCTCTGTACTTTCAATTTGAGTTATTTGCCCATCATGAACAATAATAGAAACGGAACCATACTCAATATTGCTTAATAACGCTACTATATGATTTAATTTTTCTTTATCTAATGCTAATGTTTCCATACTGCTTACCTCCACCTTTACCCTAATATCGAATAGGAAAACTTGGTTTTAATATTAATAAATAGTTTTCTCTAAAAAGTTATTTCTCCATCCAGTCATTTAGACCATAAATTTATATACAATGTGGACTATACTTACTAATCGGTAACAACATGCTAAGGAACCTCCAGGAATCATAATTACCCAATTAAAAAAGAAGAACTCTCGATGGTAAAGAAAATTACCTTTGTTATCGAGAGCCTCTGGTCGTCCAGTCAGCTAATATTCTGAATATTTATCTTATTTAAATAATAGCCAAATTAATCCTATGTGTCAAGTTGGTTTTTTGTTTATTTTACAAATTTAGGATATAGAATGAAAATATTTTTCCATAAAAAAACGTCTTTCCATTATAGATAGACGTCTTTTTTTGCGATTTCGCCGCATTATTCATTTCTCTCTCGTTCATAAGCAATGACAATAACATCTTTCTCTGACTGTCTGCTTAATTTTTCCTCAACCGATTTAATTTCACTTACTAAATTCGCCGATAGATCAGCTGCAACATATTGATTATCTTTTTCCATCCTCATCACTCCTTCAAGGAATAGTTTTTCCTTTTTTCTGTTCTTGTTATTCATGATTAGCTTATTTTGGCTTTGTTAAATGGGTCTGTTGATTTCCACTGTAGGTGCTTCAATCAACAGAGTGCTAAAAAATCAACTACGTTCATTAACATAGTCAAAAAAATAAAACCCTAAATTCATATGAATGAATTTAGGGCCTCTATTCAATGCTTTTAAACGTTTCTAAAAGTCTGTTTGCCATTAGTTCATAGCCGTAACCGTTAAGATGGAGGGAATCACTAAAACAGCTTTGTTTCGGTTTATCAAAAAACAAATCAGCTGTTGGTACAAAGATTGTTCTTTCATATTTCGTTGTACAATCATATATTTCCTTATTCCAATCATTAATGGTGGCATAGATTTGTTGATCATTTTTATATTGTGTGTAAGGATGATAAAGACCTAATACCACAATCGGGGCAGTATCATTTTCTGATCTTATTTCAGTCAGGATTTTGTTAAGGTTGTCCGAAAATCTTTGTTTCCCACGATTCATTTTCTCATTCTGAAGATCCCCGAATTTATAGTCAGCACACACCCTAAAATCATTGGTTCCAATATACAGGATTATATATTGGGCAGCAGTTAGACTCCGCCTTACATGCTCCCCTTTGAGCTGCTGAAGAGTATCATTCGTTGTATACTTTGGTATCCCAAAGTTACTGATGGTAATGGAACGCCCATTATCTGCTTCATACTTTGCTGAAAATCGCCCTATATATCCAAGCTTTTGTGGATCTCCTGTTCCGAAGGTGATTGAATCACCTAAAGCAACCATTCTGACTTGTTCAGGAAAAGCGGATGCACTAATCATTACCAGTGCAATCATAACGAAAAAAGTGGAAAAGATGGCTGTAAATTTTTTCATTTCTATACTCCTGGCATTATCTTACACTCCCAACTTAAGCCACTGTTGAAAAACTGGATGAAATGTTGAAATCTTGTGTTAGATATTAAATTTATTCGTACGTTTCTTGCTTGCTCACGTTATTTGGCATATTTTTAAATTTTTCATAACTACTAACTATAAAACGTTTCAAACTACATATTTTTAATTCGATAAAGGGTTGAGCAATTGCATTAATGAAATTACTTGAAAGAATAGCAATAATAAGAATGGACACAGCAATCAGTAATATTAGTTGCCACGGTTCATTAAAAAAGCTTACTAGTTCACTGTTTCGAAAATACTTAATAATAAATCCGTGCAGGAGATAGACATATAAAGACCTTGTCCCCCATTTTGTAAAAAAGTAGTGCTTTTTTGGAACGAAAGCAAAAAAACTAATAGTTGTAAGGAACGTTAACCCATATACACCTAATCGGATTGTTCCCCCAATTAAACCTGTGGCATCAAAATCATCGTAAGGCCTAGACCCAAACAGCCATTTATAATTCCATTCTGGAAGAAAGTAAAAAACTAAAAAAATCGAAATAAAAAGGAAAAAAGAGAATACTTTCATATTAACATTTAATAGCTTACTGAAATTTTCCTTTTTGAAATAATATCCAAGTAGAAATAATGGAAAGAACACCACAGTTCTAGAGATACTTAAAAAATCATTTACTTCATTAAAATATCCAATCAACACTCCTAAAACAATCGATATGAAAACGCCATATATTGGTTTCCATTTTGCAAATAGGAACAACATTAAATTCCAGCAAAACAAACTCAATAAAAACCATAAAGACCATTGAGGATTTAGTGGATCCCATTCAAGCGTTTCTTTATTTTGCAAAACATAATAATAAAACGAATATATTCCTTGAAATATCATGTACGGAATGATGAGTTTTTTAGCAACTTTTAATAAGTAACCATTTTTCCGAAAACCTTTAGCAAAATAACCAGAAATTAGAATAAACGCTGGCATATGGAAAGAATAGATCGTCGTATACAATGTAAAGATAAACTTATTATCATCAATGTAGGATTGAATCAAATGTCCAAAAACCATTAGAAAAATGAGAATAAACTTTGCGTTATCATAATAGGCTTCCCTTGTTTTCATGGAACGCTTGTAAACCTCCACTTTCATTTTTTAAAACTCTACTATTATTAACTAAAAATAATAATATTTCAAGTGTATTTGGTCACCAAGTGTGTTTTAGACTTCGTTAAATCCATTGTTCTGTTTACCATGTTTTACAAAAAATATCATTCGCTATACCTATGATAGGGCTTACATCAATTTCTATAAAAATCGAAAAAAAAAGCCCATATAGGCTTTTTTTCTATTCTTCATCCTCTAAAACATTATTTACCATTTTGTATAATAATTTTTGACTATTTATTGCTGGATGATTTTGATCCCTAATTACATAGTGATACACACCTTGATCGCTTTGTACTCTCGCCTTTACATTATCTGAAATACAAAGCATCAATATTTGTTTCAGCTTTTGCTTTAGAAAACCTTCAAAAATAGGAAATAGAATCTCCACTCTTTTTTCCATATTCCTAGTCATCATATCAGCAGATGATAAAAAGATCTTTTCTTCTCCATTTTGATGAAAGTAGTAAATTCGACTGTGCTCTAAAAATCTTCCAACAATGCTTCGGACCGAAATATTTTCACTTACACCTTTTATTCCAGGTCGGAGACAGCAGGTTCCTCTTACAATTAAATCAATTCTAACTCCAGCATTTGAAGCCTCATAAAGCTTCATTATTAGCTGCTTATCAGTTAGAGAATTCATTTTGGCAATGATTCTTCCATTCCGAAAACGATTATGATAGTTAATTTCTGCGTCAATTAGGCTGATAAAATCTTTACGTATATCAAATGGTGCAACTGATAGATGGTAAAACTTTGGTTTCTCTGTGAAACCACTTAAGTAGTTGAAGAAGTTCGTTGCATCAATTCCAAACTTTCGCTTTGAGGTCATTAAACCAATATCTGTATAAATCTTTGCGGTGGCATCATTATAATTTCCTGTTCCAAGATGAACAAAACGCTGGATGTTATTGTTTTTTCGCCTTACAACAAGAGTTATTTTACTGTGTGTTTTCAATGAGGACATGCCATAAATAACATGGCAGCCTGCTTTTTCTAATTCTTTTGCCCACTGCACATTATTCTCTTCATCAAAGCGGGCTTTTAGTTCGACCAAGACTGTAACTTGTTTACCATTTTCAGCCGCTCTTTCCAGTGCCTTAATAATCGGTGAATCCCCGCTTACTCGATATAGAGTTTGTTTAATTGCTAGCACATCAGGATCAGTTGCAGCTTGGGTAACAAAATCAATAACAGGTTCGAAAGATTCATAAGGATGATGGAGAAGAATATCACGTTTGGTCAAAGTATCAAAGATATTTTCATGCGGCCGTAATTGACTCGATAATTTTGGAATCATTGCATCGTATATCAAATGATCTTTTTCTCCTGAAAAGGTTTTATAAAAATCAAACAAGAATGTCAAATCAAGAAACCCTTCAATCATATACGTGTCTTTCTCATGAATCTCCAGCTCTTCTTGCAGATAACGGAAGATTGTTTCATTACAAGTATCATATTTGATTTCCAAGCGAACGGCTGCACCCCATTTGCGTTTTTTCAATTCTTCTTCAATTTCCTTGAGTAGATCTCTAGCACCTTCCTCATGGATTGTTAAATCCGCATTCCTTGTAATTCGGAATTGTGTAATAGCTTTAATTTGGTAGCCTTTGAATAATTTAGCTATATGATAGCTAATAATGTCTTCGAGCATAACAATTCGATCCAAGCCCTCTTCAGATGGAAGAATAATACATCTAGACAATACAGCAGGTACCTGCACAATCGCTAAGCGAAGATGGTCTTCCCCTGAGCCATCATGGTCTTCGAGCAAAACAGCGAGATTTAAGCTCTTATTTAGAAGCATGGGAAAAGGGCGATAAGCATCAATTGCCATTGGAGTTAACACAGGAAAGATATGTACGTCAAAATAATTTTCAAGATATTCCCGATTAAGCTGGGATAACTGGCTAATGTCATTAACGATTTCTATCTGTTCATTAAATAATTCTGGAAGGATTTCTGCAAAGGTTTCATATTGCAATTGAACCAGCCGATGGTTTTTTTTAGAAATTGCACTAAGCTGTTCTTTAGGAGTCAGGCCTGCTTTATTTTCCAGGTTTGTTAAACCCAGCTTGTACCTGATCTTTGAGACCCGCCACCCGAACCATGAAAAACTCGTCCAAATTAGAGCTAAAGATGGCAAGAAATTTAATCCTTTCTAACAACGGATTATCTGAATCCATTGCTTCTTCTAACACTCTTTCATTAAAGGCGAGCCAGCTTAACTCTCTATTGTTGTAAAATAACGGATTATCTAGTTGGATTTTTGTTGGAATTGTTGCATACACCTTAATACACTTCCTTAATACGCTGAAAATTAACAAAATTTTAAATAGATATATATATCTAAATGTTATCATATTAACACTTTTCGGTATTAAGGATAAGTAAAAGATTTGTAAATATTTTGTTAATTATTATTTTAGCCTTTGAAAAGTAATATGTATGTTGAGTTTCAAACATTTTTCCAGATGTTTTTTCTGTTTATTTGCTTGGTATTCTTCCGGTTTCCAGTCTTTCACACATAGTACTCTAAACACTAACCGTTCATAATCGGGATAAATCAAAATTTTCTCTACTATACTTCGTTTCGTGCTGTTTAAACTATAGGCTAGTTTTAGGATGGCTCCAAGGAAGCGAATACTTTTTTGCTCAGTTTTTGAAAACCAATCCTGATAAGGTTCGATATATTGCCGAAATAACGTTTTATTTTTGAATGAGGCAATCAGAGCAAGGGTAATCCGCTCTTTATGATTCATGCCATCAATCATTCTGTTTGTAAGTAAATAAAAGGTATGCTCACTACTTGATTCATAGGAAAGTGATTCACCAAAATTATAGATCTCAGCCGCTTTCATTAGAAAAAAGTAGTCCTGATCAGAAAAATTGATTTGCCCATGCTCCTGAATTTGATTAAAAATGGAAAGGGTTATTTTTGAAAGGTGTTTTGCATCCGTCTGATTGATATTATAATCCTGTGAAAGTTCAAATAGACTTTGCTCGATTACATTAGGAAAATCATTTAAATCGCTTGGCTTTCTTAATTCCTTATAAAAGATTCCATCCCTTAATCCTTTCCTGCTTAAGAGGAATGCTTTCGCGCCTGTAACCGTCATAATCGATTCAAATACCTCAACTGCTGGAATAATAATATCTGCGCGGTCATTTGATAACCCATCAACCTTTAATAACTGTGGATAAGATAAATCAGTTATCGTCTGTTTTACTTCTTCTATATCACTTAGACTCATCTCGTATTGGTGTGTGTCCATCAATGGATACTTCCTTATAGCTTGATGGATTTGTGCCATATTTCGTGCACTGCCTCCCATCGCCACAATTGGAACCTGCTTATTTTTAAGCCATGAAAGTGATTCAAAATTCTCCTGAACATATTTCTTAATATATTCCTTTTCTGCAGATGTTGGAGTATCTCCAGCGATAAATTGTTTTTTTAACGAAAGAGCGCCAAACGGAAAACTGTGGTAGTTCTTCATTTCCCGATTTTGATAGTAAGTAACTTCCGTACTTCCCCCGCCGATGTCGATTGTAATCGCCTCATCAAATGAAAATGAATGTGTCACGGCCAAATATCCGTAATAGGCTTCTTCGTACTCAGAAAGGATTCGAATCGAAAAGTCCGTCCATTTTTCGACTTCGGCAAGGATATGTTTTTGATTGCTTGCCTGCCGGATCGATGCAGTCGCAACACATTTCACTTCATTAATATTGTGATGCCTAGTTACTTCTTGAAAGCTTAATAATGTATTGATTAAAAAAGAGATTCCTCGAGAAGAAAGGACTCCTTCTGCAGTTAAATATTCGCGCAGTCGTGCTACAATTTTTACATTTTCAATTTCCTTAAGCCGTCCACTCTTGTCTCGCTTATAGATGACCAATCTCATTGTATTTGATCCTATATCAATAATTCCATATTCATCATACAAACCATATCAGCTTCCTTCACACTTAGATACTTGAAATAATCGCCTATTTTTTAATCTTTATTTTATGACAATGATGTAAATGAAGCTATTATATTTACAAATAATTTACACTTTATGATATCTTTCAGTAACAAAGAACTAATTCAAAACAGGTACATGTTCCTACTCTTGTAAACGATTATGAATACTATCATTATTGCCATTATATCTCTGTTATCAGAAATAATCATGAATAGAAATCAACAAAAAAGACACTGCGCCAAACGCACAATGTCTCTTCTGATTCCCAATCTTTATCAAACCATAATTTTACAAATGTCATTTGTAAACTCAACTGGATCCTGAATTGGCAGTCCTTCAATTAACAGTGCTTGGTTATAAAGAAGCTTAGTATATAAATCAAGCTTATCTTTATCGCTGGCCAATGCATCCTTTAATTTTCCAAACACTTCATGATCTTTATTTATTTCTAACACTTTGTCTGCCTTAACATTTTGATTATCTGGCATCATCGCTAAGATTTTTTCCATTTCAATCGAGATTTCACCCTCCGTTGCTAAACAAACCGGATGGAATTTAAGGCGCTTTGACGCTCTTACATCAGTTACTTTTTCTGCTAGGATACTCTTCATGTAGTCAAATAGCTCTTTGTTTTCCTGCTCTTCCGTTTCTGATTCTGATTTGTTCTCATCGCCTTCAATGCCAAGGTCCCCGCTAGAGATGGATTTGAATTCCTTCTCTTTATAAGTCATCAGCATTTTAATGGCAAACTCATCAATATCCTCAGTGAAGTACAGTATTTCAAAGCCTTTTTCAGATACGAATTCAGCTTGTGGAAGCTTTTCAATTCGCTCAATTGACTCACCAGATGCATAATAAATATATTTTTGATCCTCCAGGCATTCTAGAAACATACTCGTCTAAGGTTACCAAGTTTTTCTCTTTTGAAGAAGTGAACATAATAAGGTCTTGGAGCTGCTCTTTATTTGCTCCAAAATCACTGTACACACCGTATTTCAGTTGGCGACCAAAGGATTGGTAGAATTGTTCATATTTCTCTCGTTCATTTTTTAACAGAGCTTGCAATTCACTTTTGATTTTTTTGCTTATATTTTTGGCGATCAGCTTTAATTGGCGGTCATGCTGGAGCATTTCTCTTGAGATATTAAGCGACAAATCCTCTGAATCAACCATCCCCTTGACAAAGCTGAAGTGGTCTGGCAGAAGGTCGGCACACTTGTCCATAATCAATACGCCGTTGGAATACAACTCCAAGCCCTTTTCGAATTCCTTTGAGTAAAAATCATATGGTGTCTTTTCTGGAATATAGAGAATCGCATTATAACGAATGGTTCCATCAACGCTAATATGAATATGCTTGATTGGTTTGTCAAAACCATAACGCTTTTCCGCATAAAAACTTTCATAATCAGAATCCGTTAGCTCACTTTTATTTTTACGCCAAATCGGAACCATACTGTTAATGATTTGTTCTTCAGTATAGTCCTCTAATTCCTCGCTGCCTTCTTTTGGTCTTTTTCCAGGAGACATCCATTTTAATTGGATAGCGTATAAAATCTGAGTATTTTTTTATAATTGATTTTAATCGATAGTCATCAAGATACTCGTCATAATTTTCTTCTTCTGTATTCTCATTTATTTTTAATATAATCTCTGTACCAACCTCGGCTTTATCCACCGCTTCAATCGTATAACCATCTGCACCAGTCGATTCCCATTTGTATGCTTGATCACTACCTAATGCTTTACTGATTACTGTTACAACATCAGCCACCATGAAAGCGGCATAAAATCCAACTCCGAATTGCCCGATAATATCATAGCCATCCTTTAATTCGGTTTCCTTCTTAAAAGCTAACGAACCGCTTTTCGCGATGGTTCCGAGATTGGTTTCTAATTCTTCCTTCGTCATCCCGATTCCTGTATCGATAATGGTTAATGTTCGATTTTCTTGATTCGGAATCACTTTAATAAAATAGTTACCCTTATCAAAGCTCAACGATTCGTCGGTTAAGGCCTTGTAATAAATTTTGTCGATGGCATCGCTAGCATTCGATAACAATTCTCTTAGAAATACTTCCTTGTGAGTATAAATAGAGTTAATCATCATTTCTAGCAACCGTTTTGATTCTGCTTTAAACTGCATCTTTTCCATGTGTATCTCTCCCTTCATTATGTAAACTGTGCAAAGTGTATTGAACACAGCATGGTCGATATAGGATTGACATCCTAACCATTTTACAAACAATTAGCACTCACGTTTCCTGAGTGCTAATCCAATACTTTTTAAATATCATAAACTCACTTTTTCTGTCAACCCTATTCAACTACATTCTTTGGTGATAACTTAAAATGTTCATTACTGAAAGCTGAGTTGAGCCAATTGAACATTTGAATTCAAATCATGTGCGCTTATTTGGTTAGGCGAGAGTGCATATATTATTTCATCAATATATACGAGTCTTTGGATGCCATTTTCCCATTTCTCGTATTGGTCCCTCTTCATTTCATGCGTGATTTTTGATTTCAACGTAAATCCTTTTTGCAAATCTAAATTATATATGTATGCACCTTGAAACTCAAAGATTTGTTCATACTCACTTCCCGCCTTATTCCGATATACGGAAATTGGGAAGGCAAACAGATTTTTATTTTTGTTAAATAAGAGTGCTTTATGATCATAGTTTAATGGGGAATATGTCCCTCTACCACCAATGATTTCGGTAAACTTTTCCTTTGGATTTCTCAAATCGCTTACATCAAATAATGTCATCTTTACACCATCAGTAACTACGCGAGGCGGTCCGTTTGAAGCCTTATCATCGACAAGCATTGTATTCTGACCAAAGCCAATGATGTGATTTTCATCGTACGGATGCAGATAATTACTGAAGCCCAGGAATTTTCAACTCACCAAGTACCTTTGGTTGTGCTGGATTGCTCGCATCGATAACAAACAACGGGTCGGTTTCCTTAAAGGTTACCATATAAATGCGATCACCTAGGAATCGTGCCGAATAAATTCTTTCACCTTGACCTAGGTTCGAAATCTCACCAACCTGTTTCAAATTTTTATCAAAAATATACAATTGATTGGTCGAAGGCTGCTTTTCATCCCAGGCATATCCTTTTGTTGTCACCAAGCGAAAATGACCATGATGTTCATCCATTGAAAATTGATTCAAAATTGTTCCTTTTATTTCTGCTTGGCTATGGAAACTGACCTTTGTGTCATTTATTGCGAATTTATAGATTGTACTGTCTGGTGATATCATCTCACCTTTCTCAACGATTGATTGATCAAGATATTTAGGAACGGCAAAATATAAGTTCTTCTTTGACATATACATTTGGCTGCCGCTACCAAGATAGGTTGTGAATGATGCTTCCTCAGTAGGTTTTTCAAGATTCAATGCGGCAATGATGGTAAAATTCGCTTCATTTGAGTCCGGAAAGTATTGGATTTCATTATAATCAATAGGATGTTCCTTCGTGCTCACTGCAGTGTCCTTAATCATCGGGCGAATATCCACGTTTTCATTTTCCGCTAAAAGCCAATAGCTCGGGAAATGATTGGTCACTAAATATACAATTCCGTCAATCCTTCTTGACGAAACATAGGAGCCATCTAATTTTATCTCACGGATTTTTTCGGGTTTTTGAGGATTTTCAACATTGTATAAAATGGCATTGGTCGCTTGAAAAGCTGGAGCCATCATCGTATCTGTTACTGTACCTGCAGGTGCTTTTTCAGTTTGCGAGCTGATATTTATGGTGTTCCCGATAACAAGCAGTTGATTTTGATAAAGGAAAAGCTGTGTTGGTGCAAAATTATTGTCAAAGGTAATCTTACCCGTGTACTTCATCGCTTCAACAGGAGCAGCTTGGATAATATCCACTTTATTTTGACCAATCTGATAGATGTACTGCCCATCTGTTTTAATAAGATCGGCCTCGTCTACTCCCTCAACTTGGACGTTTGTTTCAGATACATCCTGTTTTCCACTCGAATCAGCAGCAGCAAGATTTGAACTTTTCTCTTCTTTAGCTCCGAAGATATAACTGTTTTCAGCACCATTTTCTAGTATTTGTTTAAAATAGCCTGTTAATTTTTCCTTTGAATCTATCCTAGGTAAAGCATTATCTTTTGAAGCGTTTTCATTTACTTGCTTAACCTGTTCATTTACAAGGTCAAACCGATTATTAAGAAAAAAACTCGCAACAAGCATGACTCCTATAAGTATTCCGCAAAGCACAAAGATTTTCTTCATCGCAATCCCTCCTACCTATTAGACGGAAGAACTTCTATTTCGGTACACATTTGGAAAATATTTTTGGTCAAGTATGTGTAAATATATAATTTTTTTCGAAAGATTTGAGTAACTTTCGTCCAATACACATGAAAACGACTCTCATAAAATATGAATAAGAAAAGGAATCCCTTAGGAGAAGGGAAGTTATGGTGGTGCTATATGAAAAATCGTCACATAAATGAACCAATATTTCAAAACCTTCAAGAAGATACAATGAGCTTTGATCAAGTGTTAGAAAGGATTATGAAGTTCATGTCACTTTCCCCTTGTGGGAATTTTCGTTTAATGGTCGGAACTGATTCTCAGGTCCACAAAACGAAAACTGTGTTTATTACGGGAATTGTGATTCAGAATGAAGGAAAAGGTGTGTGGGCGTGTATTAAGAGGGTTACCATTCCTAGGAAAATGAACCAATTGCATGAACGAATTTCGTATGAGCTTTCGCTTACGGAAGAAATTGTGGCCTTGTTTGATAAAGAACGAAAGGAAATGCTTATTAATATCGTGCTGCCCTTCCTATACCAAGGAGCAACATTTGCGATGGAGGGACACATTGATATTGGTGCAGGAAACCGTAATAAAACAAGTGCCTTTGTTAAAGAAATGGTTGCAAGAATAGAATCGATGGGCGTTGAACCGAAAATCAAGCCTGATGCATTTGTTGCCTCAAGTTATGCTAATCGGTATACGAGATAGCTCGCCCTTCTTTCCTTCCACTAGATTATGACAAACTACCACAATTTTCGATTGTTTTGAGCGCCATTAGCCCGATAATGAAGAAAAATATGTCATAATATAGTTATCCACAAAAAATGCTCAAAACAAAGGAAGGTGCTTCCATTGACGAATGAAATAGAAACTATTTATTATTTGGAAAACCCAGAAACTAAACTTATTAAATTTGCAACTGGATACCAGCTTAAATATGATGACATTATTAAAGATGTTTTTGGAGTAGCTTGTCTTAAGGACTTGCCGATGATGATCAAATACAATAAAAACTTTCAAGATAGTATTTGTGCATCTCATGGTATTAAAGAAAATGAAATTACAATTGAAATGGTTGTCCACGTCGCATCAAAAACTGAATTACACCAGCTACGGGTACAGATGATGCAAGAAAATAACCACCTCAAAAATAATGAGCTTCCAATAATCCCTTGTCCATTCGATTCCATCATCCGCCTGAAAGAAGGGATTTTCAGTTGGGATCAGCAAAGCTCAACCTACAACAAGGTAAACGCTTAACACAGAGTTCATCCGTCTCCTTTTCAATACCATAATAAACAACCCCTTTTAGTGTCATAAAAAGGGGCTGTTTTTATTACCGATATCATTTATAGTTGTATTTACCTGATTGACTCAGAACATCCTTCTTATTTTGCCGCTACTAATCTTTCACCAGCTTTTGATTCTAGTAATCGTTTCTTTTCAATAAAGTAGAGTCGAATCGACAGAATCACCCCTACAGCAAATAGTCCTATTGACAATCCAATCCAATAACCAACCGCTTCAAACTTTGTAAAATTCGCCAAGTAATAACCCACTGGTAAACAAATCAACCAATAACCTACAAGCGTTATCAAAAAGGAAATGACAACATCCTGGTAACCTCTTAATGCACCCAACGCTGTTGCTTGAAGTGCATCTGATACAATGAAAAACAAAGCGAATGCTAAAAATTCAGCCGTTACGTTGATGACTGAAGGATCACTTGAATAGAACGCTGCCACTTCAAATCGAAGCAGAAACACCAACACCCCACTAACTGCTGCAATAAATAAAGATGTATAGATTCCTAGCCAGCTGTACGCTTTTGCATCCTTATTACGTCCCGCTCCTAATTCATACCCGATTAAAACAGTTTGAGCCATTGAGATGCTTAATGGAATCATATAAAGGAACACGGCAACATTAATGGCAGCCTGATAAGCCGCAACAGTTGTCATACTAAACTTACTTATCAACACCATAACTAAAGCAAACATACTAGATTCAAAAAAGAGTGCAAGCCCCATAGGAAGACCAATTTTTAAAATTCCGATAAGCTCTAAAAAGGAAAACTCTTTCAAGCTGGAAAACAGCATATACTCTGAAAATGGTCGATTGAACTTAATGACCCATACTAACATGAACGTAAGCAACCAATACGTAATCGAAGTCGCGTACCCTGCTCCAGCACCACCGAGCTCCGGTAATCCGCCATGGCCAAATATGAGTAGATAGTTTAATAGAAAGTTAATCGGTAACGATATGAGCAAAATTATCATTACCACTCGTGTCTTACCTAGTGCATAAATAAAAGATCTAAGTACATTAAACAAAAACAAAGGGATGATTCCGAAGCTTAAGCCAACTAAAAACTCACGGGCTATTTGTTGGACATCAGCCGGAACCTTCATCATTTCTAATATTTGATCCAAATAGATTGCGCCAAGTACAATGATAAACAAACCAAGAATAATAGAAATATAGATTCCATGGGCAGCCACAGCTGAGACTTCCCTTTTTTCTTTTCACCGAATCGTTGAGCCGCAATCGGAGACACGGCAAAAAGAATCCCGCTTAGTCCAGGTAAATATAGGATTCCATATCGAAGAGCCAATTGCGACACCAGCAAGCTCTGCTGAATCATATTTTCCTGTCATAATAATATTAAAGAAGACCATGGCATACATGCCTAATTGGGTAATTAGTATTGGAATGAGCAAATAGAAAAGCTGCTTGAGCTTCTCAAAAAAGGTATTGGTTTGATACATTTCTTAATCTCCTAAAAATGGGTATGAACGCAGAATAATTATATTCGATACATAAAAAAAGAGAAGGCTCTACGTTGGAGATTCCTTCTCTTGTTGTATATTTTTAGTTGTTATTCTCGGCTAATTTTGGTGCAATCTTTTTTTCCATGCTAGAATCACTAATAGTGTCTTCTGCTTGTTTAGCTCGTTTGATGAAGAAGGCAAGCACTAAGGCAAGCGCTGCAATAAAGATCGACACATAGAAGGCATAATTGATTCCTTCAAGCATGGCTTTCATCATAATTTCTTGTTTAATTTGTGCAATCATTTCAGGTGTTGGTTGTATTCCAGTTGGTGCTGCAGCAGCTGCACTCTGCATATCGGCTGCAATTTCTTTTGCAGCTGATTCGGTTCGATTAGACATGACCGTAACCAATAATGCTGTACCAATTGCACCAGATACTTGTTGCATCGTATTATTCATGGCTGTACCATGTGGATAAAAACGAGCTGGTAATTGGTTTAGACCATTTGTTGAAACTGGCATCATAACCATTGACATCCCCAACATACGAACAGAATACAAAATGATAAGGTGCGTATACGTTGTATCAAGTGATAATTTACTAAAATAATAACTGGTAACAACTGTAATCGAAAGGCCGATAATTGCTAAGATACGACCTCCAATTTTATCAAATAATTTACCCGTAATTGGTGACATTAACGCCATTAAGATGGCCCCTGGTAGCATCATTAAGCCAGCATCAAGAGGTGAAATTCCGCGAATCGTTTGTACATAAATTGGTAAAAGCATCATCCCAGAAAACATCGCCATTGTCAAAACCATTGAAATCGCTGATGATAATGCAAACATCGGGTATTTATAAATTTTGAAGTTCAGTAAAGGTGCCTCAAGCTTCAATTGACGTAAAATAAACCAAATTAACGAAATAACGCCAGCGGCAATCGATCCGTATACTAATGGACTATCCCAGCCTTCCTTTCCAGCCGAGCTAAATCCATAAAGAATGCCCCCGAAGCCAATACTTGATAAAAGGACTGATAATAAATCCAGACGAATGTCCACTTTACCCTTTTTATCCTTAAGCAAGAAAATGCCGATTAGTAATACGACAGCGGCAATTGGTGTGACGAAATGAAACAGCATTCTCCAGTCATAATGCTCAACAATCCAGCCCGATAATGTAGGCCCAATTGCTGGAGCTCCCATTAATACTAAGCCGAAAACTCCCATCGCAGCTCCCCTTTTTTCAACAGGAAAGCTTACGAGCATTACGTTCATTAACAATGGCATTAGGATGGCAGAACCACCAGCCTGGATCATTCTTCCACCTAATAAAAGAGGAAAAGCATGGGCAAAGCCTGCTAATATAGAACCTAGTGTGAATAAACTCATGGATAAGATAAATAAATGTCGAACAGAAAATTTTTGAATTAAGTATGCTGTAGTTGGAATCAAGATACCATTTACGAGCATAAAACCAGTTGCAAGCCATTGTGCAACAGATGCATCAATTTCTAAATCCTTCATAATCGATGGTAAAGCAATGTTTAATAGCGTATTATTTAAAAATGCAATAAATGCTCCAACCATCAAAACAGCAATCACTCCATAAGGCGGTCGACCTGTTTTGTTTATATTTTGACTCATTTTGTACCTCCTAAATTATTAGACAATTAGTACATTTTTTTGAACTCTCAGTTCAGATGAAATATATCATATACCATCAGTTCAAATTATGCAATTCATATTTATTGGCTATATATATGAAATTGTTTTCGTTAAAAAAATCCTGTATCATGAAATTTATACTAGTGGTATAACGAAGATTAAAGGTGATAAAATGAATGATCGAAAACAGCATGTTATAAAAATGGCTCATCAATTGTTTATAGAAAAAGGCTTTCAGTCCACATCGATTCAGGATATTTTGGACTATAGCGGTATTTCTAAAGGGACATTCTATAACTATTTTTCATCAAAAAATGAATTATTAATCGCATTAATAAAATCAATTTATCAGCAGCTAGAAGTAGACCGAAAAGAATTGCTAATCGGTCAAGACCCGGCAGATATAGAAATCTTTATTCAACAAATTGTCTTGCAGATGAAGACGAATCGAGCCAATAAATTAGTTTCCTTATTTGAAGAAATGAATTTTTCTAATGATGAGGAGTTAAAGCAATTTATTAAATTTGGAAACTTGAAGCAGCTTCGCTGGTTATTCTTCCGATTTATTGATCTTTTTGGAGAAAGTAAGAAGCCTTATTTACTAGATTGTGCGATTATGTTCATGGGGATTTTACAACACAACTTGAGATATTTTTCGATGGCATATGGGATAAATGTTAGCATCCATGATGTCGTTCGCTATAGTGTGGAGCGGATTGTCGCCATGGTTGAAGAAGTGTCCACAACTGGTAAAAATATTATTCCACCCTCTTCACTTGATGGTTGGCTACCGGATTGTCATTCAACGGATCTGGCCTTCAAGCAAAAGCTTAATCAATCGATTCATCAATTGAAAAAAAAGCTCCATTTAAATGAAAATGAAGACTTATCATCCTTTATAGAATTATTGCATTTTGTTCATGATGAAATTTTACATTCAAAAAATCCGCGTAAATTTCTAATTGAAAGTGCTATTTTTTCAATGAAATCTTATCAACCAGACAACATAAAAAAAGAGCTTGAGCAATTGGAGTATTTAGTTACAGAATTCTTCGAAAAAAATGAATGAATTGATTGCAAAGTTTGCACAGACGCTAAAAAGCTGCCATTGACTCATTGGCAGCTTTTTAGCGTTTCCTATTCATTATTTAATAATTTTGATATTCCCGATGACTGGCAGTATCTTTTGTTCTCCTTTACTGGCGTTGACCATTCCTATAATCATTAAAATGAGAAGAAACAGTCCCCACAGGGTTGATAGCAACGAGATCACAAACCATAGCCGCCACAAAATTGCTCCTAAAATCGAAAGGATAATCTGACCTGCAATACCGGATAATAAAAGGACAAGACCTTGATTGGCATGAAACCGACCTACCTGAGAGTTTGGGGTTGTAACAAGTGGTAAGAAAAATAAGATTCCAAGATAAGCAAGTATAAACACCACTTTGTTCTCTTGTGCATCATTTTTTGGAGCAGATTGTACGAGAGAGTCTGGGTTTCCAGTTTGCCTTGTTAATTGCGCACCACATCCATCGCAAAAATTCACATCTCCCTCTACTTGCTTTCCACAATGGTTACAAACCATACATAACACCACCATGATTTATTTTAAAATGAATTCCATGCTCCATTTTATTCATCTCCCAGATTAATTAGCACTAACTTATAATATCCCTAACAATCGTTACAAACAAAAATAGACCCTGTAAATTGGGTCTACTTAGATCTTTCCTATATAATTAATGCATCCTAACTAGCCTTCGGGCTTTCGCTACGGCTATTTGCATCTGCTTTTTTCTTAATGCGCTCCAATTGCATCATTAATTCATTTGCAGGTAACGGTGGACTAAACAGATAGCCTTGTACTAGCTTACAATCATGTTTAAACAAAATCTCCTTTTGTTTCTCCGTTTCTACCCCTTCTGCTATAACCGTAAGATTGAAGTGGTGCGCCATCGAGATAATCGTCTCAACAATAGTTGTGTCGTTTTCATCTCGTTGTAGGTCTCGAACAAAGGTCTGGTCAATTTTAAGACGATCAAAAGGCAAATCTTTTAAATAAGACAGAGAGGAATATCCTGTACCAAAATCATCAATGGCAATTTGTATTCCAATATCCTTTAATAAATGTAAAGTTTCCAGCGTATGTTCCCTATTCATCATCATTGATTCAGTGATTTCTAGCTCTAAAAAATGCGGCTCAAGGTCCACTTCTGTTAATATCCCTTTTATCATCTCAACCAAGTTCTGTTGATAGAATTGTCTAATTGATAAGTTTACCGCCATCATTAATGGCGGACCGTCCTGTTCCTGCCATTCCTTTAATTGTCTGCAAGCCGTCCGCAGTACCCATTCTCCAATTGGAATGATCAACCCCGTATCTTCTGCGATTGGTATGAACTTCGAGGGTGAAATAAAGCCATGTTTCGTGTGATTCCAACGCAATAATGCCTCTACTCCGATTATCTTACCTGTTTGTATGTTTATTTGTGGCTGGTAAACCAACGAAAGTTCATTTTTAGATAAGGCATGAAATAAATCATTTTCTAAGATGAGATGGTCGAATGCTTTCCCGTCCATTTGTGGGTTATAATATTTCATTGAAGTATTTTGATGTTGGGCTTCAGTCAGTGCCATGTTCGCATGTTGAAGTAACTCTTCTAGTCTTTGACCATGGGACGGATAAATAGATACACCAGCGCTCAAAGAGATATTGATTAACAAATGATTTGCTTCAATCGGCTCAATAAATGCTTCTTGAACCTGTTTCAAGGTCGTTTCGATGTCTTTTTCATCAATAATCGAATATTGAATTAGTGCAAATTCGTCTCCTGTTAGGCGAACCAAAACCATACTTGGCGTTAGCATTTTATTGATACGTGCTGCAGTAGCTTGGAGGATACTATCACCAAATGAATGCCCTAGCGCTTCATTTATTTTTTTAAATCGGTCAATATCAAATAATAAAATCGCTGTTTTCTGTGATGGATTTAAATATTCCGACACCCTATCTTTAAGAAAACGAAGATTAGGGAGCCTGGTTAATTCATCATAATAGGCCATGTATTGAATCAATTCCTGATCTTTTTTCTGCTGAGTAATATCCTGAAACACCATGATTGAGCCAGCAATTTGCCCATACTCATATAATGGTGTTACCACATAGGATACTGGAAATTTCTCTCCAGGTTTTTCTCGTAAACACATCGTCCGTTTCCTGAAAAACGATCATTTTTGAATTTGTATCTTCATTTGGAAATTTGCAAAAAAGGTTGTTTACCCCTTCTAATTTGTTATGGACAATATCATGAAACTTCTTTCCGAAAAGTTCTTGATGGGACCATTGGAGGATTCGCTCTGCTTCCAGATTCATATAAGTAACATTTCCAGTGACATCCATAACTATAAGGCCTTCACCCATATTCGACGTAATCGTTTGTAAATAATTTTTGTTTTGAATTAAACGATTTTCTGCTTCTGCCTTTTTCTGAAACGGTTCAATTACAGCTGTATGATAAACAGCTCTTTGTAAAAAATAAAAGCCAGCAAGCTGAAACACATGCCCAATAAAATTATTAATATCGTAAACACTTTTATAAGCTGTGAAAAAATAATCAGAAATGATCAAGAATGCGGATGCGTAAATCAGCATCGAACTAAAAATTTCCTTCGACGAAGAGCGGACGACAACCAAAAGAATGACCATCATTTGGCTGAACATCGTAAAATATTGGAGGTTATTCTTTAATGCAGTCGTTCCCATTCCTTCAACCACTAGTTCAGGTAACAATTTAGTTGGATAAAATATGATGAGTAACCAAACAATGGTGTAAAAAAAGTGGAGCTATAAGAAATAAATCTTCTATTTGAAGCTACATAATTATCTCTAGTTACTACGATTAACATCATCCCCACCACTTCAGTCAAACGAGTTGCTATAAACAACCACGTTGCTTTATATGAGGAACTTTCTGACAAGAAATAGGGCATTCCTTTATAGGCGATGGCATGAGCTAATTCCAATATCCAAACGGAGAAGAATAGCGCCCCAATCCATAAACGATAACGTGATAAGCTGTGAGGAAATACGACCCAAGATTGGATTGCAATCGTTAGAGCCAGCGACACGATAAAAATCTCCATAATCAAATGAATCGTTAAGTAGTTCTGTTCTCCAAAAATCCCATATAATGATTCACGAAAAAAAAGGGCTGCAAGAAGCAATACAAATGAACCTGCGACCACTATCCCTTGTTCTTTCGAAATGTTTTGAAAATTTTTCACATACAAACCCATCCACCTACTTTTTTAATCGTAGTATTGGAATTACTAACCATATTTTAACCCATACACTCCATCGTTCGGATATGACTTTTATCACAAACAAAGCTGTTTATGATCATTTTCACAAATATCCAATTCTGCTAGAGCGCTGATTATCATATGGAAAGTTCATAAATCTTGTTGCATATATATCAGATTAAGGAGGGATGATTTTTGGCATATTTATGGGTATTAACGTTCGGATTTGTTCTTTGTCTTGGGATGGCGGGCGGGACTTTATTTTATTTTATAAGATCGTCATTAGATACCCGTGATGCAAACAAAATTGACCTGATTGACAGTCCTAAAAAACAAGAAAAGTAAAACTAAAAGGAGACTGCAGTTCAAGTAGCAGTCTCCTTTTTAAATTAAATCTGTTAATGAATTTTTTCAAAATGATTTTCCCAGTTCGGTTACATTATGGCTTCTTTGGACCCGGAGGGTTTCTTCGGAATTTAGTCATGTTCTTACCCTTGTTCGTATTCTTCTCAGGTTCGCCATTTACTTTCGATACTTTTGAACTATATTTAACAAGTTTTTTTGATGTTTCTTTTTCCTCAGGCTCAGTCTCTTTTCTTTCCTTTCCATTAACTTCTTCTTTTTGCTGTTTGTGACCCTTTTTTGCGCCAAGACTAATATTTTTGATGTGGTACGTATAGATGCGAAACACTTCATCATGATGAACTAAAACAACATGGTCCAATGCATAGTCTACTAAAATACCATGAATATGTTCTGGGCCTTTTCCATTAATTATAACCCAATTATGTTTTAACTTTTTAAGTAAGCTTTCAAAATCTGAAGCTGACGTGTAGTCAGGAGTTTCGTCAAACTCTGTAGTCTCGATGTTCTCAGATTCACTTTCTGACGACTCAGAGGATTCCACACGATCAGATGAAGACTTTTCATCCACTGCACTTATGCTTTTAATATGTTCAAGTTGATAATAAATCACTTCATTATTTTTCATTAGTAATACGACGTAATCTTCTTTAACCTCGAGCACTTTAGCAATACGATGCGCGGGGCCGCCTCCATTGATTTGAATTTTCTGCTGGAGCAATTGTTTGAGTAAATGTTGAAAGTTCGTTGCCTTTATCTCATTTATATCGTCAGCATCTGTGTTATCCCATCCCTTTCCATGCTTCGCGTTTTCAATAATACTCTTAATATGCTTAAGCTGATAATATACGGTTTGATTGTCCTCCGTTTTGATTGCAATTAAATCTTTATTAACACTGATTAATCTCCCTGTTTTCGATTCTGGTCCATCCTTATATATTTTTAATTCTTTACCCACCATATTTTCCAGATAGGATACAACATTCTTTTTTTGCATTTCTCATTTGCCCCCTACAGTCATTTATACTTTGTATATATATGTACCCTCGGGATTTAGAGAAAGTGTACATTGCCTATTTTCCAAATAAATACTTTTATATTATCGTTTTATTATTTATGCTTAATTGAAAAATCAATGGTTCGATAGGCAATGAAAAAAGTTGCTAACGAAAAGAAAGCTTCCTTCAAACCGAAAACAAAGATTGAACAACCAAAAATAAAGAAATTAAAAATCATAACGGACTGTCCAATTGAAAAAGGAGTACGTTTACTAATTAGAATTGCCATAATCTCCGTTCCATCAAGTGATCCCCCGAAACGAATAATCGTGCCTACACCCAATCCTAATAAAAAACCTCCAATTAGGACAATTATTACAGGATCATCTGTAATGGCAGGTTGAGGTTCAAGGATAAAGGTTCCAATTGATAATGAAAAACTCGCATATAGACTAAGCAGCAAAAATCTTAATCCGAGAAAATAGAATCCTATGAATAAAAATGGTGTATTTAAAATTAACAGCAAAATTCCGATGTTCACGCGAAAAAACTTAGTGAGGATAATAGCGATGCCGACAATGCCCCCATCTATGATATTATTTTTCACTAAAAATAATTGTAGTGAAATCGCAACTAGTACCGTACCTCCCAATATGAATAGACCGCTTCTGAAAAGATTTCTCCTTCGTGATCGATATAGATTTATATAAAAGGGAATCCGGTTCTTATACATACATTACCCCTTTTGATAAAGTTATAGTGCTTACTCGTCCACATGTATATCTAACTATATTCTTTGAACGAAAGAATAATTTCCATTTTCAGTCTTTTGTTTTTTCCACAAACACAAAACAGGCTAACTCATTTAAAGTTAGCCTGTTTAACTAGTTTTCTATTAATTTTTTATAAAATAGACCATCGCAATTTCATCACAGCTAGGCATTTTTGGACAATTGATACAATCACTCCATACCTTTTGAGGCATGTTATCCTTTACCGTAACCTCAAAACCACATTTTTGGAAAAATTCCACCTGGTACGTTAGAGAAATCAATCTTTCAATTTCAATCCGTTTTGCTTCTTCAATAATTTGATCTACGAGGAGTTTACCAATCCCGCGCTTTCCCATGTTTGGGTCAACGACTAATGATCGAATCTCAGCTAAATGTTGATCAAAAATCGTTAAACTTGCGCACCCAACAATTTCCCCTTCTATAACAGCAACAAACATCGCTTGGATATTTTGATAAAGCGATTCTCTCGTTCTTGGTAATAAAACCTTTTGTTCTGCATAACCAATTATTAGGTTATGTATTGTCTCTATATCAGAAATCTTTGCCTTCCTAATCTCCACCATCAATCTCACCTTTAGTTTCTAAAGTATTTTTATGCATAAAAATAAATTCTTACTAATATTTAATCATAAAACAGAATAATTAGAAACAAATTTTTTAGTAATTATCTTTCAATAAATACTTATAGAAACGAAAAAGGTCCCTGTCCTTTTTCGAAGCACTTAGCTACGGTTTAGGACAAGAACCTTTCTTATCATTAGTTGTTAACTGGTATCGCGTTAAAATATTCTTCGAGGGTTATTCCACGATTCATAATATCTGAAGCAATCGTTTTGCCGACATATCTCAGGTGCCATGGTTCATACTTGTACCCAGTAATAGCATCTTTTCCTTTTGGATAGCGAATGATAAATCCATAATCAGCAACATTTTCTTGGAGCCATTTTGCTTCCGCTGTACCTCCAAAGCAATCCTCGGCTGCACAACTTCCATCCCCTCCAGGTAACATCAATTGCAAGACCAGTTTCGTGTTCACTTGTTCCTGGTACTGCACTATATGTTCTCGCTTTTTCATATCCATCCTTTTGCACATAGTAATTAAACAAAGATACTTGTGTAGCATGTGATCGATAACCTGATACTCCTAGGAGATTAATACCATCAGCCTTTGCCCCATCAAAGAGTCTGGAAATCGCAGAAGCTGCCTCACTTCTCAATTTTCTTTTTTCCGCTGTAGCTGAAGAAAGGTATGGAATCGATGTTGTTACGAGATCCTGTGGTGAATAATTCTCCGGAAGCTTTCTTTGTTTATTTACCAATACTGGAATACTCTCCAGGCTGAGCGACCACTTCGATGCCATCCCCACTGCTCGTGGTAGTTCCGTTTTGAGCCTCGTTTTGATTCGGTTGGTTTTGGGCTGATGCTGATTCTTCTTGTTTTACTTGGTGTTTTGTTTTTGACTGATCTTCCTTATTTTGGACCTTTTGTTCAGCAGAGTTTGATGTTTTATTTTCAGCCTCTTTTTTATCAGTGGTTGATGGTTGCTTAGATCCCGAGCTTTGTTGGTTTATATCGGTCTCAACTATCTGCTTTTCTTCGTTGCAGCCTGCCAAAATAAAAATTAAAACGATGAAACAACAAAAGATGCTACGTATATTTCTCATAATATTACTTCCCTTAAGTTAAGATTTAGTTATTACATACAGAACAACAAAAGCTTTATCATTTTATCACATATGGAAATTGTTAGGAATAGTCGAATACTCTCATCATTCGACTTAAAAGATAAATTTATTGATTGCAACAACAAACAATTAAATAAATCCGTCCTCAAATTTGTATGAAATAATCAATTTATGGGATGATATTGTATAGGCAGTTAGATCTTTCCATAGGAAATAAGAAGGGAGAATACATAATGGAAAAAATTGAAGTTGGTGAAGTTTTTACGATTGAAGATCATGATGGAAACGAGCAAGAAGTTGAAGTGCTAGGAACCATTGAGCTAAAAGGCACAGAATATGTCGCTGTTGGGTTTGTAGAAGATATTCAAAACGAAGATGAAGAGGAAGATATTGATCTCTTTTTTTAAAAGTCGATGTAGACGGAGAACTTGCTGCTATTGAAACGGATGAAGAATTTGAAATGGTTTCAGAAGCTTTTGACCAAATTTTCGACGAAGCCGACGAGTAAAGCGAGAGGACCAAGGTTTGAACCCTGGTCCTTTTTTTATTTATTTTTGATATCATTTCCTTTACCTTCTGCTAACTGTTCAAATGACTTAACTTTTCCATGAGGGTGTTGATCTTCTTTTTTTACGCGCCACAACCGCTCTTTTTCATGCTTAGATTGGCTCATTGTCGAAAACCTCCTTTTTGCTAATTATTTTAGTGATTTTATATAACGAAATCATCAAAGTCTTCTTTTTTAGGTTGTGAATCTGATGTTGGTAATGACTCAGAGAATTCCTCATTCTTCGTATTTTGCTTCGAAAATGCAGCATCTTCTACTTTCGGTGTTAACTCTTTGGCAAATTCAGCAAATGCTACATTAGGTAACGAGATGTTTTTACTTTTTTGAAAATTATCCATTAAGCCTTGCAAGCGATCAGATTGGTTGGTTTGATTTTGGCTTTTACCAATGCGATACGCAGCAGCACTCATTCCTAAGCCAAGAAAGGACGCTAACATAATTCCCTTTTTACTCGTTTTTCTTTTACCAAACAGATTTATATTTTTGCTTATATCATTCAAAACATTCATCCAATTATTATTCACATTAACACATCCTTTTTTGAACTTCAGAAGTTCATTCATTATCAACAACTTTTATTTTTCCTCAAAAGAGTTCAATTATTCTGGTATCGATTTGGTTTTATAAACATCATTTTATAACAAAGACTCTGTTGATTTCCGCTCCAGGTGCTCCCTTTCTGCGAGGGAGTTTCGCACCTTCCACTCCAATCAACAGAGTGTTCAAACATAAACAATATTCTTTAACATGTCCTTACCAAAAAATAAAATAATAGGCAAAAAAAAAAAGCCTTTCAGCTTTTTCACTCTTTTTATTTCATATTTTTATGAAGGAATGTTTTCACTCAACATATCCATCGCTTGAATTTCATCGAGTCCTTTTACTAATCCTAGTTCGCTAACGAAAATTTTTCTAGCGCTATCAAGCATCTGTCTTTCGCTTGAATTCAAGGTCTTTTCTTTGTTAATTCGCATAAGATCCCGGACAACCTCAGCACCTTCAAGAATATCACCCGTTTTTAATTTCTCCATGTTGATTCTATATCTGTCTTTCCATGTAAGCGATAGATCCGATTCTCCGTGGTAAAAAACATCTAATACCTCATCAAGGATTGGGATATCAACAACCATCCGTATGCGCGAACGTTCAACCTTTCCCATTGGTATCAATACATTCATGTTATTGATAGGCATTTTAATGACATAATACTTCTGAGTTTCTCCGAGTACTTCCTTTTCTTCAATGGCCTCAATGACTCCTGCTCCATGCATTGGATATACAATGTTATCGCCGATTTTAAACAGAACATCCACCTCCGTATTAGGTACCTTATTAAGGTTAACACAGATTAGTTTTTTTATCAAATTTATTATATTATCATTAAACAAATATTTTTGTCAACATTTTTCACTTTTTTTCCATTTAATTTTCTTTCATATCGGACTTCCCAGTTCTCATAAAGTAGGGATGAGGGGGTGCACGGTTTGAGAAAGCGCATCATTGTATTATTTGCATTTTGTTTCGTAATCCTATCAGGCTGTTTCAATGACCCGATTCAGGATGAATTACTTCAGTATCTTAATAGCGACTTAACAACAGCTCATAAACTCGAAAAGAAAGCCGTATCAGCCTATGAAGGTGTTACTGGTGCAAACTTCACCAATGATCAGGTGTTGTATGAGACGTTAAAAAATGAAGTCATTCCGAATTATGAAAAATTTCTAGATGAGCTTAACTCAGTCAAAATAGAAAATACAGAATTAAAGGAAATCCATGATATTTATCTCGAAGGTGCCAAACTTCAATATGAAGCATTTACAATCATTATCAAAGCATTGGAAACACAAGATCCAGTTCTGATTACAAAAGCAAATGAAAAACTAAAAAAAGGGAGAAAGCTTATTGAAGACTATGTAAATAAGCTTGAACAATTAGCAAAGGATCATAAAGTTACAATTGACAAAAACGAAACCTAAAAAATATGGCTGACAAGGTGAATATTCAGACACCTAGTCAGCCATTTATTTTTTATCCCTTTTTTTCAATATAAAATAAACAAGTAAAACCAATGCCACTACGAAAAAAATGATATAGATGATATTTGCGTAAACTCCCATAAAATCGAGGACCTTTTCCCACGAATTCCCAAGCAACGCACCTGCGCCAACAAGTAGCGAATTCCAAATTAGTGTTCCCACTGTTGTGAAAAACAAAAAGATAAGAAGCTTCATATTCGACATCCCTGCTGGAATCGATATCATACTTCTAATAAAAGGAATCATTCTACAAAACAAAACTGTCCAATAGCCATGTTTGTCAAACCAGGCATCTGCTTTTAAAATATCCTCCTGTTTTACATGAAGATATTTCCCCCAGCGGTCAATAATTTTTAACAACCGTTCCACATCAAGCAGCAGTCCAACTCCGTACAAAACAATTGCACCAGCTATCGAGCCCCCTGTTGCAGCTAATATGACCCCTATTACACTTAAGTCAGAATAGGTCGTCATAAATCCTCCAAAAGGTAAAATTAACTCAGATGGTATTGGCGGAAATACATTTTCTAAACACATCAGCAAAAAAATACCTACATAACCAAATTGCCCCATAAAATCAGTAATCCAAGTTTGCATGAAACGCCTCCAAAAAAGATAACACAAATGCGATAACAAAGAGGTTTTCCAATTTTATCCTAAATTCATTTCTCCTTTATTATAGCAAATTGCGTACAATGCTTATAACAATTTCACTTAATCGACGATAAAGATTGGATCGTGATCCAGACTTTTCACACCCTCATTAAAAATAAGCTTTGTTTTAAAATGATATGAGCTTGTTTGTGACGTCCTTTCTAAATCCTCCGAAAGCTGAAAGTGAAATTCAAAATGACTCCTCTCTCCAGAATCAATTTGCTGTTTCGTTAATATTGTCACAGAATCAATTATTTCTTCCGTTTCTAAAATCGGATTTGTTTTGACGAAATCACACTCAATTCTTTTGATTTGTTGTTCAACCGTTCCGCCGATAATATGAATTCGACCATTCACCATTTCAGCTCGTCTATATCTATTTTTATCTATGATTAAGTCGACCTGAGCAGAACCAATTCCCATTAAAGACATGTATTTTCTTAAAATCATGATTACCTAACCTCCGTAAAATTTTTTTATTAAACGCTCCGTTAAGTTTGCCTGTTGATTTCCGCTCCAATCAACATAGTGAAAAAATCAACTATGAGCTTTAACAGAGCCTAAATAAAAATTAAGCATTAGTATAAACGAAAAAGACCGTTACCTATGATTGGTAACGGTCTAAACATAAAGACCTTTACCAAAATGGTAAAGGTCTGGCTAACAACATCAATGCTGCCAACAAAGCCGAGAGCAAACACTCTGAAATGACGACCTTGCTGTTAAAGCTACTCCCCTTTAGAGGATACGTTATTTAATTAACATAAGCATAATGGGAAATCCCCTTAAAGTCAATAATTAATTAGCCGTATTCTTCATGCCTTAATGATGAAAAATAGATTATAATATATGTTATGTTAAAGAAAGTTGTTGATTTTTAAGCACTCTGTTGATTGGAGCACCTAGAGCGGAAATCAACAGACAAAATTAACAAAGCATTAATATAAATACTAAAACGAATGGAGAATATACCATGTCTGATCAAATGCAACCAGAAAAAACCGATACTTCTAAAAAGAAATTGAGCCTCCAGGAAGCAATCAAGCAACAACTCGAAAATAAGAAAAACAAATCGGCAGCAAATCAGTCCTATGCTAATGCTTCAACAGCAACAAAAAAATTAACAAGCCAACGGACTAAAAAAACAAATAATCAAAGTAGACGCACCGGTGTATAATGGGAGGACAAAATCGTAGTAACATCTCTCCAGGTACTCAGGTCAAGATTGTCCTTAAGGCGGATCAAAAATCCGGAAAACTGACAAATGGGGTTGTAAAAGACATCCTCACAAACTCTAGCTTTCACCCACACGGGATCAAGGTTAGGCTTCTCGATGGACAGGTTGGTAGGGTCAAAGAAATACTTAGTAATTAACAAAAAGCATTGAAGGTATAGTTCCTTCAATGCTTTTTGCATGAATTAAAACATTTATGAATTAAGATCTAACATTAATTAATTAAAGCCTGAAGTGGAGCAGGAATTCTTCCGCCACGACGGATAAACTTTTCAGAGCTAAAAGGATTTACACCCATGACAGGTGCGCGTCCAAGCAAGCCGCCAAATTCCACCATTTCGCCTTCTTCTTTGCCTGGTACCGGAATGATCCGAACAGCTGTTGTCTTTTTATTAATCATTCCGATTGCCGCCTCATCAGCTATAATGGCTGATAGTGTTGCAGGCGTAACATCTCCTGTGATCGCAATCATATCAAGTCCGACTGAGCATACGCATGTCATCGCTTCAAGCTTTGAAAGAGTCAAGGCTTTATCGATAATTCCACGAATCATTCCATTATCCTCACTGACAGGAATGAACGCACCACTTAGTCCACCAACATAAGAACTCGCCATCGCTCCACCCTTTTTCACGGCATCGTTCATTAAGGCAAGTGCCGCAATGGTTCCATGTGTACCCACACGTTCAAGTCCAATTTCTTCAAGAATCTCCGCAACGCTATCGTTAATTGCATTCGTTGGGGCAAGCGATAAATCCATTATTCCAAATGGAACACCAAGACGCTCTGCCACTACTCGTCCAATTAACTCACCTGCACGGGTAATTTTAAAAGCGGTCTTTTTTATAACCTCGGATACTTCACCTAAGTCAGCATCTTTATGACGTTTAAGTGCATTTAATACCACTCCTGGACCACTTACGCCGACATTTAACACGACTTCTCCTTCGCCGGAGCCATGGAAAGCACCAGCCATAAACGGATTGTCCTCAACCGGAATTACAAAAGACAACAAGCTTTGCACAAGCTAGGCCATTTTGATCTTTTGTCATTTCTGCCGCTTCCTTCATGATATGTCCGAGCTTACTTACCGCGTCCATATTAATCCCCGTTCTCGTTGTTGCAACAGAGATTGAAGAACAAACTCGCTCAGTTACCGTTAAAGCTTCCGGTAGTGCATCCAGCAAGGTTTGATCCCCTTTTGCAATTCCTTTATGTACTAAGGCAGAATATCCACCAATAAAGTCAATGCCGAGAACCTTTGCAGCTTTATCGAGTGTTTTGGCTAACTCCACTGCCTGTTCCTTCGTTGCATTGCCCAATATTTCTGCGATTGGTGAAATAGAGATACGCTTATTGATGATTGGTATACCAAATTCCTTCTCAACCTCTTCCGCTACCTCTCTTAATCTGCTAGCGTAAGTTGTGATTTTATCGTATACTCGCTGATTCATTTTTTCAAAATCAGAATCCGCACAATCGTGAAGATTTATTCCCATTGTAACAGTACGAATATCTAAGTTTTCCATTTGAACCATGCGGATGGTTTCCATCATTTCTTGTATCGCAATATTCATTCTAGGTGGCCCCTCCTTCTATATCCGGTGCATGGCTTGGAAAATTTCCTCAAGCTGGATGTTTATTTTTAGACCTAACTCAGCACTTACTTCATCAAATTGCTTCTGTAATTGGTCAAGATTCTCTTTATTCGATACGTCTACTAGCATCATCATTGTAAAGAAGTCCTGTAAAATAGTCTGACTAATATCCAAAATATTAATACTGTTATCAGCCAATATGTTGGTCACCTTTGCAATAATTCCCACTTGGTCCTTTCCAATTACACTTACAACTGCTCGTCTTTGGTTCATCCTACACACCTCTTATATTATTTTAAAATAAAAAAAAGATTGGATTAACTCCAATCTCAGCAGGGAATAGAATAACATATTTTTTAATTCCTATGTTACTCTTCTGTCCTTTTGCCTGAGATTGTGAATCCTTCGGCGCCACTTTGATGCGGTCTCTCCAGAAGCTGCTCCAGTTATAGTGTGACCCATAACCTTCATTGCTTACTATAATATTTAAATAATAATGTGATGGTACCAATAAATAATAAACCCGTCAATAGGGATGATTATTTTTTGAAAAATAACACTATTAACGAGTTTTTATTTACTGGACTTTATGTTTTACCGTGACTTTCTTTTTGAAGCTCCACCTTTTCTAGTGGAACCTATTTTGGTAGCACCACGGACAGTATCAGATGATTTCTCAAAGCGACGCTGATTACTATTTCTTGAAGCTTTTGGCTTTTCAAATTGACGTTGCTCGCCATCTCTTGAACCTTTTGTTTTTTCAAAGCGACGCTGCTCGCCATCTCTTGAACCTTTTGATTTTTCAAACTGACGCTGCTCGCCATCTCTTGAGCCTTTTGCTTTTTCAAATCGACGCTGCTCGCCATCTCTTGAGCCTTTTGTTTTTTCAAATCGACGTTGCTCGCCATCTCTTGAACCTTTTGATTTTTCAAATCGACGCTGCTCGCCATCTCTTGGACCTTTTGCTTTTTCAAATTGACGTTGCTCGCCATCTCTTGGACCTTTTGCTTTTTCAAACCGACGTTGCTCGCCATCTCTTGGACCTTTTGCTTTTTCAAACCGACGTTGCTCGCCATCTCTTGAACCTTTTGCTTTTTCAAACCGACGTTCCTCGCCATCTCTTGAACCTTTTGTTTTATCAAACGTACCAGCTGTTTTCTTCGAACGACCAGGTTCTGCCGATTGAAAATGGTCTTCCCTTGTCTTTCTTCCTTTAGGAGTCTTATTATCAAACTTTTTCTCTTTTCGGCCTAGTTCATCGCTATTATTTTTTCGAGAAAAAGGGCGACCTTCGCCTTTTCCATCTTTTGCAGCTGCACGATTTTTCCCTGGTTTTTTCCCAAGTTTACTTGATGCTGTTGCTGCCTTTCGACCACCTTTGGTTTTCTTTTTTGTGGAAGTTGATTCTGGTTTATCCTCAGTTTCATTTCCTTCATTTTCAGCTTTTATCATGTTACCTATATTTTGCTTTTTAATCGTAATATTCAGTTCTTCTTCAATTAAGTCAAGAGCTGGACGATCTTTGGAAGCATACAACGTAATAGCTAGACCAGTCATCCCAGCTCTACCTGTTCGACCAATCCGATGGATGTAGCTTTCGGCGTCTTGTGGAATATCGTAATTATACACATGTGTAACACCTTCAATATCTAAGCCTCTAGCAGCTACATCGGTGGCAATCAGCAACTGAATCTCAGCATCTCGAAATCTTTTCATGACCTGTTCCCGTTTCGCCTGAGTTAGGTCGCCATGAAGCTCATCACATTTAAAGCCATGAGCACGTAGAGCATCATAAAGTTTGCTGACCCGACGCTTTGTCCGGCAAAAGATTACTGCTAAAAACGGCCGATGTGTTTCAATTAACTCAATAAGTGTCGCTTGCTTAGCTCGATCAATTGTAAAAATCGCCATTTGTTTCACTGTTTGTGCAGGCCCTTGAGTTTTTTCCACCTGAATAGTTTGAGGATTACGCATGTACGTACGAGCTAATTTCTGAATTTCCGGTGGCATCGTCGCTGAAAAAACAAGCGTTTGTCGACTATTCGGTGTTTCCTTAATGATTTCCTCCACTTCATCTAAGAATCCAATATGAAGCATTTGATCTGCTTCATCTAGGACAAGTGTATTTAATTTAGAGAAATCAACTGTACCTCTCCGAATATGATCTAATAATCGACCAGGTGTGCCGACGACAATTTGAATATTTTTCTTTAATTTATTTAACTGTTTTTCAACATCCTGACCACCATATACAGCCAAAACATCGATTTCATCGTTATCGTTGATAAGCTTTTTCACTTCTGCTGTAATTTGCAGAGCTAATTCTCTTGTCGGAGTCACGATCAATGCTTGAATATGCTCTGCATTTAGATCCATTTTTTCTAAAATCGGCAAAATAAATGCGAACGTTTTACCCGTTCCTGTTTGCGCTTGAGCAATAATATCTTTTCCATCCATAACGAATGGGATTGCTTGTTCTTGTATTGGAGTTGGAACCACCACTCCATTTTCCGTTAATTTTTTTACTAATTCTTCAGAAATACCCATTGATAAAAAATCAGGCAAACAAAACCCCTACTTTCCTTTTTTAACTCATCCTTTTAATAATGAGTGTTTAACAAGGAAATAGCAAATATTCTTTTTGGTTGTAGATAATTAACATAGCCCTATCTAAATTTTCAATCCACATAAAAAGGCGACAGCATTAATGCTGTCGCCCCAGACAAACTTATGAGGCAGCGGACATTTGTTCCTCTATTTCCGCAAAAAGTGTGGTTTTAATAGGCTAAGCGGACAACAAGTTCGCTATTCAATCATTTTTTGGCATAATTCAGTGGTTTTTATATAAATAGAGTATCCTGTGTCCGCATAAGTCTGTCAAAATGGTTATTTTCTCAAAATAAGGGCCTATATGTCCGTTCAATAACCGCACTTTGATTAGCTTAGATTAATCTGGACCAGCGATGTCCAATTATGGATTGGGTTAGGTTTGCCAATCCGATTATGGAAAACTCTAAAAAGGGGTTCGGAATGTTGACCATTCCGAACCCCTTACGGAGACAATCTGCTGCAACAGCAATTATGCTGTCGCCCATTTACTAATAGCCCAATCTAAACAAGATGTTTACGATCCCTGTTTTTGTTATTTTACAAAGGCAATGGCTTTTTCAACCACTCCTCATAAAATGCATCGATGTCCGGCTCAAAGTCTTTCAAAATTGGATACCACGGTGTAACGGCTTCAACCTCAAGCTGTGATGCACATTCCGGGCAGTAATATTCACGGATGACCTGCCACTCTGGGTCTGGCGCAAGCATTTTCGGGTAGAGTTCACCTAATTTTTCTGGAGTATCACGTACATTAATTAACGCATGGAGCTTCCAATTATCGTCTGCAGAACAAAACTCATGACCACAATCGCATTTGACGACGCGCTCTCCTCCAGGCTTTAATACGTAATATAAATGGAGCCCTGCTGGTAACAAAATCGGATCCTTCCACGAAACCCGTTCTTGAAGGATACTGATGTATTTGTCAAATCGATCATGATCTTTAAAGGTTGAGAGCATTTCCTTTAGTTTGTAAAAATCAATCGTTCCATCAATTAATTCTTCAATCGTTTTGCGATCATATTGTGTCATGATTTCACCCCACTCTTTCCATATAATAATTATTTATTATGGTCTATTTTACGTCCAAACACTGGAACACCCAATTCATCCTCCGTTAGCTTCCACTGGGTTGGAAGGTTCCAGAATTCTTTAAATTCACGAGCAAAGGTTTCACTTAATGCAAAGCTAGAGGCATACATGTGGCGCACTTGGACAGAAGCATCCTTTTCCACAATTGATTCACGCTCCTGCTTTATCCACTCGGATACTGGTACACCACGTTTCAAACGCTCTTTCCGAATTTCGAGTCGACGAGTCTCTGTTGCTTTTCCATCAACAATATATTGACCACTTTCATTCTGAATGACGACCGCACCGTATACCTTCTCGGCAAATCGTGGCAGAAGATGTCCATCTTTTAAGTCTTCCTCGATGGATTTGACATTGCGTTCAAGTGGATCACCAAAGCCAGGGCCCCCACGCAGGTAGTTCAAGTACAGATCATAATCTTCGAAAATGGTTTCAGTTGTAATCGCTTGTTTATCCCGGATAATCTCCGCACCAGCGATTAACTCATCATAATTTGGATTGTCAGGATCGATGTCGCCGCCAGTTGGAAGAGGCAATTTCTTTTCAATCCGTTCTTTTAAATTCGTTTTATGTGCTTCAAAACGGTAACCCGATGCAGCCGGATAGCCTCCCATTAAACCACAATCACTGGACATATAGCCGTTGCCCATGAAGAACATCGTCCAGTCCTTGGCACCATAAACCATTCGTAACGTTTCATAGCCGCTACCGCCACGATATTTTCCATAACCAGCCGTATTTGGCTTGATGCTTCGACCAAGGTAGATCAACGGCTCTGCAAGCTCCCAAATCTCCATGTCTCCCATATCGCCTTCAGGATTCCAGATGGCAGCTGCGTGTGAAATGCCATCACGAACCGCACTTGCCCCAACTCCTTCAGCTGCGGATTCAAAGCTATTAACGGCGTGATTTTCTCCAAATTGATTCATCCCACCGCCTTGCAGCCAGTTCGAAGTATTCGCATTCCCTGCATTTACTTCTTCTAGGTAACCACGGGCAAAATAGTTCCGGCTCAAGGCACGCCATAACGGACTCCATGCCGAAACTAGGAAATGCCACGCATAACTATGGGCTGTTCGAATATCGTCAGGATTTAGCCATGAACCATATGGTAAATCAAATTGTGATGCATATAGGGCACCATCATTTACACGGTCGTTTGGAATTAAGGTTTGAGACATCATAACCCAAATACCACTCGTGATGGCGACTGGGGTTGCGTTGTAACTGTGCCAGCCCCAACGGTTAACCCCTTCGAAATCAATTTGGAATTTACCATCCTTATGAATCGTCATTTCAGTCGGTGCATGCATGATTGTGTTCACGCGTGCGTAAGGAGGTACATCTAATTCCTTATAAGGTACGTCAACAAATGATACTTGACGATATTTACCTGGAATGAGCATGCTTTTGACTTGGTTAACAAAGCCTCGACGACCATCCTCGATGACTTCACGAATGAAATGCTTATAGGTGTCGACGCCTTCTTCTTTAATAATATCGAGCACGAGGTCACGAATCATATGACAGCCCGCAATCCGCGTCCGCTCATCAAGAAGCCAATATTTAGTCGTCCGAACTGAGCGTTGTGATTCAATGACCCAATCCTTCAGAAGGGTATCTTTCTTGCCGATTTTACGACAAGCAACTTGATAACCATCATCGTAACGGGTGACCGGTCCAACCGTCATACTTCCCGTGCTGTTGCACCCACATCGATTACGTGTGTCACACCACCAACCCAGCCAATCAGTTCTCCTTCATTGAAGATTGGAACGATGGTATGAACATCACATGGATGGACATTTCCGATTTGGCAATCATTATTACAGAAAATGTCGCCATCCTCGATTCCTGGATTGTCTTCATAATCATTTTTGATCATATATTTGATCGCTGAGCCCATCGTACCAACGTGAATGATGATTCCCGTACTCGTTACGACTGAATCGGCTTCTGGAGTATAAAGGGTGAAGCATAGTTCCCCTTCTTGCTCAACAATCGGGGAGGCAGCTACTTTTTTCGCAGTTTCACGAGCATGAACGACTCCTCCGCGTAATTTTGAAAAGATTTTTTCATAGCGGATGGGATCCGTTTCCTTTAACGGCAACGTTCTCAAGCCTGCGTAATGCCCGGATTCACGGCTAAGCGTATCGATTTCCTGCCGCATTTGCTTTACTGTTTTACCGTCCCAGCCTATATTTCTCTTCCTTTGTAAGCCTTGTTCTGTCGTGTTCTTCATTCAAAAACCTCCCCCATTAAAGTTCTTTCAAATGGAAAATACGGCGCTCGTCTAAATACGCTTCAAAACCTGGTGGGATGACAAAGGTAGTTGCCGGTGATTCCAAGATCGAAAATGCACCGATTTTATTGCCAGGATTAATTTTTTCCATTTCCCAAATATTGGCCTTGATCCACTCGCCCTTCCAGTAAACATTTCGTCGACCCAGGAAGGCATCTCCAGTAGGTTTTTCTCCTAATAATGGCTCCTTCGGTATTCTCGGTTTGGCTACCTCAACAATTCCACGGATAATCGCCCCTGTAATACTGTAACCAAGCTCAGGTGATTTCGCCGCCTTCGCATAAACCCTCGTATACGTTTCTTCAAAGGCTTCAACAAGTGCCTCGAAGTCGCTAACGCTCTTAAGCGATTGAATAGGTGCTTCAATTTCTAGGTCATTTAGCTGGCCTTGGTACTGCATACGGAAGTAAAGACGGAAGTCTACATCTTTACGGTCAAATTTATTCTTTTCAAATTCTGCTGCCACTTTTTCCATTAATTCATCCCAAGCATCCTGTAATTCAATTCCAGCTTTTAACTTAACGTCATCCCCTGCTCTGTCATCGACATTGATATCGAGGGTTTTGTCGTAACGATATTCAAAGTCAGCTGCCCCACAACCAAATGCCGAGAAACCAGCTGCCCATGCTGGAACGAGCACATCCTCAAAGCCTAGTCCTTTTGTGTAGCCTGCAGTATGAAGTGGTCCACCGCCGCCATATGAAAAGCAAACATATTGAGATGGTGAATATCCTTTGCCCAAAATCATTGATTCTAAGTAATTTCGTAACTGTGATTCTAGTAAATCAATGACACCATAGGCAGCATCCTCTACACTTAAACCTAATGGTTCAGCAATTTGGGTTTTGACAGCTTCATAGGCACGCTTCGGATCAAGCTTTACTTCACCACCGAGGAAGTTATCTGGATTGATTAATCCTAAGACAACGTGACAATCTGATACGGTTACAGTCGTAACTCCACCTTCCGGATAACAGACTCCAACCTTTGAACCCGCACTATCTGGTCCTAGAGTAAGAGATTTGAAATTCGGATCGATGCGAACATAGCTACCAGCACCAGCTCCAACCGTATCCATCGCGACAAGCGGGAGCGATAATACTAATCTCGCCATATCTGGACTTGAGTTAATACTTAAGTCACCTTGAGTAATTAACGCCATATCAAAGCTTGTTCCGCCGATATCTGAACAGGCTATATTTGGAATTCCTAATGCTTCCCCAAGATATTTCGCCCCTACAACGCCACCAATTGGTCCCGATACAAGCGTTCTTGCCAGCTCATTTGCTTGAGTACTGATCGTTCCACCATGGCTTGCCATAACACGCAGGTCAAAGGTGGAACCATGGTCCTGGAGCATATCATTGATTTTTAGTAATGTTTCACGTGAAGGATCTGCTGCATACGCTTCAATAATTGTCGTGTTTGTTCGATGTGATTCTTTTCTAACAGGATAATAATCAACGGATGCAAAAATCGGAACATCCTTGCCAGCTTTCTTCATCGTTTCTTTTGCAATATCTCTTATTTTCCGTTCATGTGCTGGATATTTGTAAGAATGAAGGAGGCTGATAACAATTGCTTCGACGTCCTGGTCTAACAGTTCCTGTACCGCTCCTTCTACTTCATGCTCATATAATGGGATTACTACGTTACCAAAAATATCAACGCGCTCTGTAACACCCCTTGTCCGTTCACGTGGCACAAGAGGTGGATCATAGCGATGTGTGTTTAAGTGTAATCGGTCTGAATAGGAATAACCTAGGTAAGCTTGAATGGCACGGCCCATGCGATGAAAGTCTTCCATCCCTTTATTTACAATTAAACCAACCTTGCGTCCATTTCTTGAAACAAGCCGGTTCAGCATCGCTGTTCCTGAATAGACACCTGCTAAAAGTTTTGGAAATTCTGCTTCAACTGTCGTATCCCAATAGGTTAGTGCGTCTCTTGCTGAGTTTAATAGCCCAATTGATTCATCCTCAGGAGTTGATTGTGCTTTTCCAACAACGAAATCACCATTATCATCAATAATGAATGTGTCGGTCATCGTTCCCCCTGCATCAATTGCAAGAATTTGTGCTTTCCTAGCTGACGTTTTTTCCATCCGATTCTCCCTTTCTTACCTTAAAACCTTTTGGTTTATCCACTTATCTATGTTGCAAGTCCCGTGCCAAACTCTAAAAGTCTGATGTTGTGAGATTTTCTAACCTTTTATCATGAACAAGTGTAGTGATTCGCAACAGGTGTAGCGCTACAGGTGTTGCAAAAAATCCAAATACGACAAAACAAGTAAAAATGGCACATACATTTTTTCCAATAAAAATGGTAAAATGTAACCGTTGTAGCAATTTTCTAAAAATTCAGTATTCTCTTCGTTTCAAGGGGGTAAGTGATGATTTCAATCTTTTCAACCCAAGATATACCCAATAAAACAAAGGAACTAACTGCTTTATGGGAAAGATATGTAACAAAATCGTGGGAAACAGGAGAAGAAATTAATCAATTAAGAAAAAATGTATTAGATTCTTGGAGGCGATGTCAAACCACCGGAGTCAATCCTCAACAAATGCTGGCAAAACCGATTTTATCGGAATATGATCTTAAACTTTTATGGACAGAATCTGAACTCTTCAAAAATGCAAAGCCCATCATCGATGATTTCTTCTACAAAATGAAGGGAACAGGCTACCTCATTACTCTAGCTAACCATGAGGGGTGCATTATTTATTTAAAAGGCGAGCCCGATGTTATGCGCGAGGCAGAAAGAATGAACTTCTCACTTGGAATGGATTGGAGTGAAGCAAGTGCTGGTACAAATGCAATTGGGACAAGTATCGTCACCAAAAAGCCAATTCAAATCTTCTCAGCAGAACATTTTTGCCAAGGCTGTCATCCATGGACTTGCTCCTCTGCTCCGATTACTCATCCATTTACAAAAGAAATTATTGGAGCCATTGATTTAACTGGATTTTGGGGAAATGCACAACCACATACTCTAGGCCTCGCTGTTTCCCTTTCACAATTGATACAACACGAGCTAGCCAAGAATTATTTGCAGCCCAACTACTCTTTAATCGGTAAAGGGCAGCATCAAGTTAGCAAGACATTTTACCGGAACAAACTAAATGAGGAACCTTGGCAAGAAGTAATTGGTACATCCGAAATATTAGTAAATTCATTATCTAAATGCAATAAAGCCGCTCCCTCTAATGTCCCTGTTTTACTTTTAGGGGAAAGTGGGACCGGAAAAGAAAAGATCGCACAAGCGATTCATAAATCGAGCTTACGCAGCACTCAACCCTTTTTGGCCATTAACTGTGGAGCAATACAAAAAGAATTGATTGGTAGTGAATTATTTGGTTATGAAAAAGGAGCTTTCACTGGTGCTTCGAATACCTGGAAAAAAGGGAAGTTTGAGGAGGCAAATGGCGGTACATTATTTTTAGATGAAATTGGTGAAATGCCATTAGACCTACAGGTGCACCTGCTAAGAGTATTACAAGAAAAAGAGGTAACGAGATTAGGTTCATCCCACCCGATCTCAGTCAATGTGAGAATTATTGCCGCTACTAATAAAAATTTGTTTGACCTTTGTAAACAGGGACAATTCCGGGAGGATTTGTTGTTCCGTCTTAATGTGGTGACAGTCAATATCCCTCCTTTACGAGAACGATTAGACGATCTACAGCAATTATCAGATCACTTCTTAGATTTATTTTCACAAAAATATTTAAAAGAAAAACTATCGATTTCAGAAGAAATAAGTAAATTTTTCTATGAATATCATTGGCCCGGAAACATTAGGGAACTACAAAACGTTCTTGAACATGCGGTGTTATTTTGTGAAGAAGATGAAATTAGATTAGCCGACCTTCCCCATTATATATTGGAGCAAGAAATGAACTCGCTTGCTGCTTCAAGTAAAGAAATCCTAACGCCAATTGATTCAGAGGAACGCAAACTACTCATTCGTTTATTAGACGAAACAGGCTGGAATTTATCTGCCGTGGCAAAAAAGATGAACATTGCCCGTTCGACCCTTTATCGTAAATTAAAGAAATATCAATTAAACCAACAAAAACAAACATTGTGTATGCCCTAAGTGCTGCCTAAATAAAGAAAAGAAGGTAAGTTCCATGGCTGGAAGCTTACCTTCTTTATTTTTTAACATTATGAAAAAATGTTTTTAATACTATTGATTAATTCTTTAAAGAAATCAGAGACTTTTTGTAAAAAGCCCGGGTCCCCAATCGTTTCACTAATTCGATTTTGGATATCTTGTGAAAGTGTATTTAGCTGTGATTTCACATTATCAAAATTAATATTTAAGCCACGCATTTTTTCAAACAAATCAATAAGAAGCTGACGGTCTTGATCACTTAATTCAATTCCAAGTGATTTCAATTTATCATCAATGATTTGCGCTACCTCTTCTTTTGTAGCTGGATTTTGCGCAGCAATTTCCTTCTTAATTTCTGTTAAGAGCTCACTAACTTTATCTTGATCTAAGCCCTCTTGTTTTGCTAAATCTGTTGCTAAATTTAATTCCTCATTTGCTACTTCAGTTCTTTCCTTATTCAACCCAGCACCTTCACCGGCATCGTACGCTTTATAAATTCCAACTAATGCCGAGTGACCTGTTACTTTTACAGGAGATGCCACTTCTACTTCTGCATCCTCAATACCCGCAGTTAATAAGGCATTCGCATACATTTCATCTGTCACTTCAGTAATATTTTCTGGTGTAACCTGGCGGATAACTAAGCCTTCACCAGAATCTTTTCGAGTTATTTTAGCTGATGAATACATATTGGAGTGCCTATCACCATTGATGTATGTAACAAGGTCATCACCTGTAACAGTAATTTCCTTTACCTTGCTTGGATCATCAACCCCCAATAAGGATCTTACTTCTTCCTTTTGACTAGCTGATAAGGCTTCTCCATATACTACTATTGGTAGTCCGTATTTTTCGTTAATCACATCGTCGTCATTGTTGTTATCAGATGCTAAGGTGCTTGTCCCCATTGATAAAGCAAATGTTAACACTGCAGCCATAGCAATCCATTTAAGAATTCGCATACCTTAATTTCTCCTTTTCTTTTAACTATACTTATCGATAATAGCATATTTATTTTGATATTGCTTAATTATTCCTAACTTACCAAAGCTGTTCTGTTTAAAATATGAAAATCAAATATTTTAAATAAAGGTTGTTAAATTAGAATGTTGATTTCCGCTCCAGGTGCTTCGCTTTCCGCGGGTGGGCGGTGTGCCTCCTCGTCGCTTACGCTCCTGCGGGGTCTCACCTGTCCCACTGCTCCCGCAGGAGTCTTCGCACCTTCCGCTCCAATCAACTCGTGCCAAAAATAATAATGAGCTTTAACATAGCCTTAATAAAAAAAACAGACCCATTAATGAGTCTGTTTTGTGTGTTTAATGTTAAAATTAGTTTTTACGAACGTTAGCAGCTTGTGGTCCGCGAGCGCCTTGCTCTACGTCAAAAGTAACTGCTTGTCCTTCTTCAAGAGTTTTGAAGCCTTCGCCTTGGATAGCTGAGAAATGTACGAATACGTCTTCTCCGCCTTCGCGCTCGATGAAACCGAAACCTTTTTCTGCATTAAACCATTTTACTTTACCGTTTTCCATGTATGTTGCCTCCTAGTGTGTAAAACACACATTGTATTACTATTCTTGCTCTCAATGATATCCAGGCGAAAACTGATGTTCTTCCCTTACATACGGAACAAAAATAATTCTTTTTAATTATATCAGTTTTGGTAAGGTTAGGCAAGTCTACGTTTGGAAAGCCTAGTAAATATAACTGTAAATTACCATGAAACTACGAGTATCCATTTACTGACACATACAAACCTAGATTTTTTGTGGTATAGTTAAAGGAGATTAAAAAAGGAGTGTCTATTTGAAACACTTAAAAAACTTATATCAAACAGGCGAAACTGTTCATATCAAAGACACTGGTGAGACTGTTACAATCTCAAATCTTAAATATGTGAAGAACATGAAAAGATTTTCTTATACCATTAAAGAAGATCGCAGCACTTTTTACTTTGAAGAAGAGTTAAAAAAATTCTCTTAAACAAGGCTAAATTTGCAAACGGAGGCACTGAAAAATTTCAGTGCCTCTTTCAGTCTAATTGAGATTGCGTGTAGTCTTTTTTATTATGCTTGTGGTGTGGTGCGGACATAGGTTCCGTTATTCTCATAAACAGTGTCGATTTGAAAGGCTAACCTGGACAACAGGTACGTTATTTTATCATTATTTTGCCCTTTTCAGTTGTTTTTATATAAATAACGAATCCTTCGTCCACTTAAGTCTAGTAAAATGGTTATTTTATCAAAATAAGGTACTCTATGTCCTTTCAACAACCGAGCTTTGAGATTCTTCATGAACCTTAAAAGGATTTCTCCATTCCATCAGAGCCCCAAAATTATGTGATTCTTCGTCTTCTAAATAGTCGGCAACCACTTTTACAGGCGTTCGGCCACACCTTAACAAAAAGGTAATGACGGGATCCTTTAGATCTCCACGGACGACAGCTGCAAGATATTCATCAGGTGACATTTCAATGGCATGATTATGGTAACCTGGCATTCGCCCTCCGCCCAATAATCTTGTTAACCCCAAATGAATGACGACATCGTACATCGAGTGCATCAGCCATTTACCAAGGCCGAATTTCCGGTAAGTGGGACGGACACTAATATCCACTACATACAATGTATTCCCCTTAGGATTATGATTTCGAATATAGCCATTGTCGGTAATCTCTTCCCATGTATGTTCGGGTTGTGATGGATCAAAATGAACGAGCAGGCCCGTCATTGATCCCGCTAATACTCCATCAACTTCAATGCACAATGCTCCTTCTGGAAAAAGTGAAACATGACTTCTTAGTTGCTCGTTGTTCCACCATAACTCGGATGGAAAAGGCGGAGGAAAGCTTTCTCGTTGAATATTGATCAATTCTGGAAAGTCTTTTTCTTGGTAATTTCGAATTACTGCTGGAATCGTTTTTTCTTTATCTAACACATAAAATTCCTTGCGATACAAATGGTCCAGCCTCCTTTTCCGGATAAAAGAAATAGATTACTAAACAGGATACATTCCTAAACTCCGTCTCTCTATTGCAAACACATGATACCGTATTATCTTAACAATATATAACAATTAACAACTTAATTTAAACAAATGTGCTTAATTTTTACATATAAAAAATCCCCTTCAACCGAAAGGGATTTGTATAATCAAATGATATTTTTCCCGTAAAAAATCTCATCCATTTCATATTGTAGTTTTTCGGTAATATCGTTCACCTCATCTGGACTAAGGTTTTCCTTTGTAATACCAAATAAATAATTGTTTAAATCAAATTCGCGCAATTTACATTTTGTGTGGAAAATATTTTCTTGATACACATTCACATCAATCATATGATATAAATCCTTAATTTCGTGGGGGATATAATTTTGTATTGAGCTGATGTCATGGTCAATAAACAGCTTATGACCGCTGATGTCTCTTGTAAATCCACGAACCCGGTAATCAATTGTCATGATATCGGTATCGAAGGAATGGATTAGATAGTTCAGTGCTTTTAGTGGTGAAATCTCTCCACATGTTGAAACATCAATATCAGCGCGAAATGTGCTAATACCATCATCCGGATGAGACTCAGGATATGTATGTACAGTAATATGGCTTTTGTCGAGCGCAATCGTCACGGCTTCAGGGAGCGGACCTGGTGATTCTGCAAACGTGCCTTTAGGTACCTCGACAACTGGTCCTTCAGAAACCAAAAAAGTAACACTGGCTCCTTGAGGAACATAATCTTGCTTAGCAATATTTAGCACATGAGCTCCAATAATATCAGATACATTTGTTAAAATATGTGTTAACCGATCAGCATTGTATTGTTCATCAATATAATGAAAATACGCCTCCCGCTCATTTTGGGTGGTAGTATAGCAAATATCATACATATTAAAGCTTAATGTTTTCGTAAGATTATTGAAACCATGTAATTCGACCCTTTGCTCTGGTGTTAGCGCCATGGTAAACAGACCCCTTTAGCTTTTTTTGCCAATTTGCTGAGCAAATTGAATACATAGGAATATTGTTTACCTAAAGCGAGGGAATTATTTTTAAAAATGGCTTTTTTAAAGAGCGTTGTTGATTTTTTAGGAATCTGTTGATTGGAGTGGAAGGTGCGAGACTCCTGCGGGAGAAGGTGTCCTGGGAGACCTCACAGGCGCTATAGCTCCGAGGAGAACGAAAAGCGGAAGCGGCTTGCCAAGGGGCGACAGGCATAAGACGACCCGTTAAGAAGGTCGTTCTTTGACCTTCTTAACGGATTGGCTGTAGACCTGCGAACCCCTAGCCGCTGCAGCTAGACAGGCTCCCTGGACTCCCCCGCGGAAAGGGAGCACCCGAAGCGGAAATCAACGAACAATTTAACGATGCTTTTAAACGTTTCTATTTCCCAGACCTAAAAATAGAAATAATCAGCAGAAAAAACATAAAAAACGCTAATCCAGTCCCAATTTCAATAATTGGAATATTCATAAGCAAAAATGAAGATTGCCCAGCAATGGAAGCACCTAAAATTAACCCCAGCATGATAATGCTAAACGAGAGGAGACCGATACTAAAGGATATCCGATTCCCAATTTTATTTACTTTTGCTAGAATCACATCAATTTCAGGCAAAGAAATTTCTTGGCGCATTTTCCCGTTTTTAAAAAGAAGCGTTAATTCTTTTAATCCTTTTGGAAATTCTGCAATCAATTCTCCGAAATTGACCAACTGATTCCATAGGCTACCCGCCACTTTTTTCGGATAAAACCGCTCTAAAAGCAGTCGTTTTCCAAATGGCTCTGCTACATTTAAAATGCTTATTTCCGGATCAAGCTTAACGACAATCCCTTCCATCGTTAGAAGCGTTTTTCCTAATAAAGTTAAATCCGAGGGAATGCGGATGCTATGCCGATATGCCACTAAAAATAAATCATTAACTACCTGCCCTAAACTCGTCTGACTTAATGGAACATCCACATATTTTTCGTTCAATTTCTCAATTTCCCCTCTTAAAGAAGGAACATTGATATTGTCAGGTACAATCCCCATATTCGTGATCGATTTAATAATATCATCCGTACTTTTACGCATGAGGGCAATTACCAAGGAAGCAAGATGATATTTCATTTCTGGTGTGAGTTTACCAACCATTCCAAAATCCAGAAATATGATGGTATTATTCGGCAATGCTAAAATATTACCAGGATGAGGATCCCCGTGAAAATATCCATCGATTAAGATTTGATGTAATAAGGAATCAATGATTCGCTTTGCTAATTCCTTTTTATCAATTCCTATTTGTTTGAGCTTGTCTTCTTCGTTTACTTTTGTCCCTTCAACATACTCCATTGTCAGGACTCTTTTCGTTGAATACTCCCAATACACCTTTGGAATAATCACCTTTGGTTCCTCGACAAACTGTTTGGCAATACGATCTGAATTTCGACCTTCAACTGTATAATCAATCTCTTCACGTAGTGACCTGGAGAATTCATCCACAATATCACGAACTCCATAATGCGCTGCCCAGTCAAGGCGCTGTTCGGCCAATAAGGCGATGTCATGCAGGATTTCTAAATCTGTTTCAATCATTTGCGTGATATTTGGACGTTGAATTTTAACTGCAACCTTTTCTCCTGTTTTCAATACACCATAATGGACTTGTCCTATTGATGCGGCAGCGAGTGGGATTTCACTAAATTCCTCAAAAATTGTATGTATCGGGTGTCCGAGCTCCTGTTCAATCGTTTCGACTACTGTTTCATATGCGAATTGGGGGGCATTGTCCTGAAGCTTTTCTAGCTCCTCAATAATCTCAGCAGGGATAAGATCATAACGAGTACTGGCAACCTGCCCTATTTTTACAAAGGTCGGACCAAGATCCTGGAGAAATAATTTAATGCGTTCCCCTATATTTTTCGTATGGGACTCGGTTTTCACTTCGACAAATAGCCGTTTAGGCAACGATAAGATTTCAAGCAGCCCTAATTCCTTTATGATAAAACCGAATCCATAACGGATAAAAGCATATACAATTTCACGATAGCGTTGGATATGGCGGATTCTTTTTCTTATCATGTAAAACACCTCAAGTACGAGCGACTTATGTTATCAGTTTATATAAAAAATTCCACAAAACTAGTTTTTTGTGGAATTTTAACAAAAATGTAATCATACCCCATGATGATGGTGATGCATTAGGTTAGAAAAATCTTTATAAAAAGGATTAGGATAGGATTTTCTTAGTAAGTAAATCGGTATAAGCGCCACGACAAAATTTACAAACGTATACGGCGGAATCACTGGGATAAGTGCGACAGTAAACAATAGACTTGCGTACAATCCGATTTGTGCATAGATGTTTTTGGATAAAACCAAAATCCCAACAGTCAACTCAAAAATGACGAGCATGATTGTAAACCACTCGGCATACGGCACCACTATTGTTTCAATCATATCTGAGTAAATTTTGAAGAGTGCCATTTCAGCAAATTGTTGATAAAATTCTGGTTGCGACAACGTGTAGGTTAGGTTAAAAACACTACTCCCTAGAAAAAAGAATCCCCAGACCATTCTTAGCATAATAAACCACCTCCTTAAGCAGTTTGATATGCAGAAGATCTACGTTCGCACCTCTCTTTTATTATAAATCAATAAAAAGAAAAAAGACATTTTGGAGGGTGATGAATTGGTTTGTTATAATGAATGAAATAACTGTACATAGATTGTTTTTTGGAGGAAAGATTACATGGCTGAAAAGAAAAAATATTATGTTGTTTGGAGAGGTCGAAAAACAGGAATATTCAACACTTGGGCTGAATGCGAACAGCAAACAAAAGGCTTTCAAGGCGCTAGCTTTAAATCTTTCCCTTCCTTAGCAGAGGCCGAAAAAGCCTTTAAAAGGGGAAAACTAGCTATTCTGCTGCCTCTAAAGGGAAAACTGCAACTGCCAACAAGGCTGGTGGAGGTAGTAAAACACAGGAAAAACCTGTAGTGAACGAGAACAGTATCTCCGTTGATGCCGCTTGCAGCGGAAACCCCGGTATGATGGAATACCAAGGTGTCTCCACGAAAACTGGTGAAGTCCTCTTTCACTTTGGTCCGATACTCGGCACGAACAATATCGGTGAATTTTTGGCCATCGTTCATGCCCTTTCACTGCTGAATAAAAACGGATTGAATACTGATATATATACAGATTCTGTCACTGCTCTTTCTTGGGTCCGGAATAAAAAGGCGAACACAAGCCTTGTACGCAATGCCGGTACTGAAGAAGTGTGGACGATGATTGAGCGGGCAGAAAAATGGCTGAAAGAAAATTCGTATCAAAATAAAATTATGAAGTGGGATACAAACACCCTCGGAGAAATCAAGGCGGACTTTGGGCGGAAATAAGGTTGTGGTTGTAAGTAAGATGCAGTTGAGCAGAAGGCACTTAAGTTCATAAAGTGGTGAGCTTGAAGCTTGCTTGACTTCCACATAATGGTCACGTTTTTATACGTGACCATTGATGTGTATTTTATTTAGAATAGGACCTTTAAAGTTATGCTTCGCTCAAAACGTGCATATATGCATTTAGCTGAGCATATCCGTAACTAAATGTGCATAAATTTCTAAAGTTGTATCATAAATTTTAAAAGTCGAGCATATATTTGAAAAGTTGTATCATAAATTTTTGAACTTAGATCATATCCACATTTAAACGTGCATATAAACTAATGGTCGTGCATATAACATTACACTTTTTATAAAAAACAACCTCTATTTCTAAAAATAATTGATTTCTTCGTTAAAACTTACTTTTTTTACTCAAAAACTACTATTTTTATAGAAGACTTGGGTAAAACATCAAAATTTATTCCAATTTCACGGACAAGTTTAACACAGCCGATATCGCAAAAATAACTTTAACCTATCTATCTTTTGTTTAGCATCTAACTCAGCAGGTGATTTTTGTGATTGCTTTATGTTCGTCTTCCTTTTTTACATATATATCATATTGAGTATTATCAACAACTCGAATATTACGAGTATCCATGCCGCTAAAGGGAATTACGACTTTATACTTAATTCCAGCAGATTGTAATTTTGCGATGACAGTAAAATACTGATCGTTGCCAAACGTCGAATAAATCAGTCTCCAGTTACGATTCATTACTGTACGAAAAAAGTGATTAAGATAAATACTGAAACAAGGATCACGATTGTTATAAACATGTCTTATCCCGCCAATCATTTATAAAAACACCATTATGCATTTATTTCTACAAAATAAAACTAAGGTAAAATCAAAATTTCCTCCGTGTTATTTCAACATCTCCCATTATTTGTTGAATAAGCGATTGAACAGTTTGCATTTTGGCTAATCTCGGACTTTGTCCAGACCAAAGCGACATGTACTGAGTATTATTTTCAGCTGAAGCCTTTTTTCGAATGTCTTGGGTCAATGAATTTTGCACTGGAAATTCTGGCAAAAACGGTTCATGCTCTCTCATTTCCTCGATAAACTTGTTATTTATCCCACGTGCACATTTGCCAGAAAAAGCGCGGGTTAACACCATTTCATCTTCATGCGCTTTAACAATCGCCTTTTTATATACGGGATGTGCCCCGCTTTCGATACAAGTTAAAAATGCCGTTCCAATTTGAACAGCCTGTGCTCCTAAGCAGAATGCCGCAAGTAGTCCTCTTCCATCGGCTATTCCGCCTGCTGCAATAACAGGAAGGCCAACATTATCGACAACTTGTGGAATAAGCGACATCAAACCAACTAAGCTTTCCTCCTCCCCTTTAATGAAATTCCCACGATGTCCACCAGCCTCACTGCCTTGAACAACCACGAAATCCATCCCAATTTTCTCAATTGCAATAGCTTCTTGAACCGTTGTTGCTGTACCGATTAGACGAACATTTTTTGCTTTAAGTATTTCAATCATTTCTGGAGAAGGAAGCCCAAAGGTAAACGAGCAAACTGGGATATTTTCCTCCAGCAACACCTTAATTTGTTCAGCGAATTCGGCAAGACTGCTCTCTTGATTTGGCAAGTTATAGTTTTTCGTTTCAGCTAAACCTAGTTGATTCCGAATCGGTTGTAGTAGCTTATTAGAATGATTGACATCATTTTCTGATACTTTAAAATCATTCGGAACAAATAAATTTACCCCAAATGGATGAGAGGTTAATCTTTTCACCTCACGAATTTGGTCCCGTAATTGTTCCGAACTCATATATCCTGCCCCGATAAACCCTAATCCTCCGCCATTTGATACTGCCGCGACCAACTGAGATGTAGTAATTCCACCAGCCATCGGGGCCTGAATAATTGGAAATTGAATATTTAAAAGTTTGGTTAATTCGTTTTCAATCATATGCTCAGCCTCAATTCTAGAATTTTTATATCCTTGTAACCATTTCTTGATGAGACAAGCATTTCCCTTTTTTTGGATTGGAAATATAAATAATTAATATCGTGAATCGTCCAATAAATAAATTTATTTAGATTGGTGGGGTCTATTTCTTTTGAGGTTCATATATTTATTATGAAGGATTTTTACTTTGCATTTTTTTGTACAACATACTAAACGAAATAGGTGAGAGAACATGTATGCTGTTCATTTTTTTGATAACAAAAACCTTGTATTATGCCAGCTTCTTAATCGATTCCCATCAGTAGGTGACGATATAAAAATTAAAGGTCGGAAAGGGAAGGTCTCAAGTGTTTTGAGTATTAGTGAAAAAGTGATTCATATCAAAGTAACTTTTGAAACAGTAAAAAAAAGCAATGTTATCGTCGATCAATCCAAAAAGAAAAGACGTTAAAAACATGTGCAAAGATACATTTACAACATGTAAACACAAAGAGAGCGCACTATTATCAGTAGTCTAATAGTGCGCTATTTCTATTCTTTTTAAGATATTTGTTCATTTAAGATGGACAATCCACACAGGTTGTTGTTAACTTTCCATTGTTATCAACGGTCAATAGCCAACATGTTTTGTTTGGTGCAGTCAAAATAATTCCATTTCCAGCACCGAGGAATGCAAGATTGTTTTTCGGCTGGATTTTAATATTTCCATCCAATCGATTTTCAAGTTCGCCAATGAGATTAATTTTTTCGGAACCAGTGTTACCCAGCTGGGTGTTTTCGTTCACGATTAACGAACCATCAATAACTAAATTTCCTGAAACAAAGCCTTGCCCGTTAATATTAACTGTATCGGAAGGGCCAGTTCCAAATTGGGTGTTCCCATGAACCTCTAGTCCTTCTAGTTGTGTCCCACCTGACACAGACAAGCCACCGTTTATTTTCACTGTATTGCTTGATTTATTACCTAGAATCGTATTTCCGCTGACGACTAAATCACCCTGAACGGATTCATTTCCCGATACGATTAACGTATCTGATGGGGAATTACCCAGCTGTGTATTCCCATTTACCGTTAAGTTCCCCTGAACGGATTCATTTCCAGCAACGTTCACTGTATCCGTTAGCAACCTTCCTAATTGAGTGTTTCCGTTCACTGTCAAATTTCCAGCTATTTGTACAGTATCAATAATTGATGTACCTAATTGGGTATTACCACTTACAGATAAATTCCCGGTAACTCTAACTGAATTTATAGCTGAACTCCCCAATTGTGCATTTCCATTGACGGCTAAATTTCCTTGAACTGTTTCATTTCCGGTAATTGTTACAATGTTCGTCGATAAATTTCCTAATTGTGTCTTTCCATCAACCGTGAGATCACCTGTAACTGTAACTTGATCAAAAGTAGGCATTTGAACCATCCTCCTTATATGCATTCATATTCCCAATCTTTGTACGATGTACGTGTAAACCCGTTTTTTTCCATAAAATAAAAACGAGCCCTACTGAAAGAGCTCGTGACCGTACCATTACAATTTATTTTGCTTCTGCTTTTTCTAGGGCTTTTCGAACATCGATAAGCCCTTTGCCATATTCAATATCATTTCCTTTAATACCTAAATCATAAGCCGTACTTTTAATAATGCTCATTACTTGTTTATTTGAAAGCTTCGGATTAGCTGAACGAACCAATCCCGCAAGTCCTGCAACGTGTGGTGCCGCCATTGAAGTCCCCGACAGTGCAGCATATTGCTGATTAAAGTACGTACTTGGTATTTGCACACCTGGTGCAGTCACATCAATATAATTTCCATAGTTTGAAAAAGTAGCTCTCTTGCCTGAAGAATCAACTGCAGAAACAGCCAGTACCTCTGGATAGGAAGCCGGTAGCTTGGTTGTTTTGAATTATCATTTCCAGCCGCAACAATCATAACAACATTTTTTTTATAAGCATAATCAACCGCCTGTTTCATTAGTGCTGATGGCTGATAATTCCCTAAGCTTAAGTTAATAACATCAGCACCATGGTCAGTTGCCCAAATTATGCCTTTAGCTATGTCAAACGTTGTTCCATAGCCCTTTGCCTCCATCGCTTTGATGGGCATGATTTTATTAAACCACGTGATGCCTGCAACACCTTGCTCGTTATTTGTCTCAGAGGCGATAATTCCAGCAACATGGGTGCCGTGTCCATTATCATCATCTGGATAATGGTTGTTTTCAAGCACGTTATACCCTTCGATTAAGCGATTTTTAAGATCAGGATGATTTAAATCGACTCCAGTATCCACGACTGCAATCGTAATATCCTCTTTCCCCGCGTTACATCCCAGCCAACCTCTGTCCGTATAGCTGGCAAGTTCCATTGATACTGCTCTTGATAAAGCAAATCGTTGGGACCTGTTTCATTTTGTAAATAAAGGTAGTTAGGTTCGGCAAATTCAACGTTATCTTTGTTCTTAAAATATTGAATCAGTTCATCGGTATTCATATTTCCTGAGAGAAACACAATCGTGGAATCTAAGTTCTTCAAAACCCTGCCTTGAATTTCCTGTGTTATTTGATTCAATTGTGCTTGCGTAGGATGTTGTTTAAATTTTACCGTCACTTCATTTTTATTAAAATGGCTTTCATTTGTTTTTGTGTGTTTGATTAAATGGACCGACGGATCGTTTCGCAAATGCCCTTTGATTGTCTCTCCCATTGCAATGCTGTTGACCTTCATTAGATGTGATTGAGTCCCTACATTTTGGAGCTTGGTTGTCTTATATAAAAATCGACTACTTTGGTCATTATTCACCTGTTGAATGGAATTGCGCTGACTTTGCTTTATCCCATTGTAGGAAATAACGCTAATTAGAATGATCGCTATTGCACTTAATACCCTTACGGACCTCTTTATTTTCCTCATAATGCCACTCCTTACAGATCATTATCCTTATCTTTTTTCAAAACAAGGAGAAATATCCAAGGAAAATTAGGTCATTTGACCACTTTGCGGTTCTCAAGCTACGTTTTGGTCAATGATAGAAGCTCTCTATCGTCCATTTTTACGATTCTCAAGCTCCGTTTTGGTCAATAGGAGCTCTCTATCGTCCACTTTCGCGATTCTCTAGCTACGTTTTGGTCAATAGCAGAAGCTCTTTATCGACCATTTTTACGATTCTCAAGCTCCGTTTTGGTCGATAGAAGCTCTCTATCGTCCATTTTTACGATTCTCAAGCTCCTTTTTGGTCAATAGAAGCTCTCTATCGTCCACTTTCGCGATTCTCTAGCTCCGTTTTGGTCAATAGAAGCTCTCTATCGTCCACTTTCGCTATTCTCTAGCTCCGTTTTGGTCAATAGAAGCCCTCTATCGTCCACTTTTGCGGTTCTCAAGCTCCGTTTTGGTCAATAGAAGCTCTCTATCGTCCATTTTTACGATTCTCAAGCTCCTTTTTGGTCAATAGAAGCTCTCTATCGTCCACTTTCGCGATTCTCTAGCTCCGTTTTGGTCAATAGAAGCTCTCTATCGTCCACTTTTGCGGTTCTCAAGCTACGTTTTGGTCAATAGATAAATTTAAAGCTAATCATCGTTTCATTTTGCAAGAAGTGTAACAATCTTGTCCTCAATGGCTTTTCCCTTCTCTTCATCAATTAAGTTGTTTAAAAGAAGCGAAAAAATCAACGTCTCCCCTGACTGCGTTTCAACATAACCGGATAGTGAACTAACTGTGGAAATCGTCCCGGTTTTCGCTTTAATTTTTCCTGCTAGCTGGGGGGACTTCATTCGTTTCCTTAACGTGCCGCCAATTTCTTTTGTTGTGTTCCCTGCGACTGGCAACGAATTAAGAAAGACAGGAAACCATTTTTCTTTTTGTGCAGCATATAACAGCTTTGAGATTTCATTTGCCGGTACAAGGTCAGCATGGGAAATTCCAGATCCGTCTCTTAACACTAATGTGTTTGGGTTCAAGCCGAATTTCTCCAACCTTTCGGCTAAAACCTCGAGACCTTTCTCCCAGCTCCCCTCCCCTTTCACCACTTTCCCCATTTCCTTTATTAAAATTTCAGCAATACCATTATTACTAAGTTTCATAAATGGACCCATCAATTCTGATAATGAAATCGAACGGTGGATTGATAAAAGTTGGGCACTTTTCGGTGTTGAACCCGTTTTCAGTTCTCCCAATACTTTGACACCATTATCGGCGAGCGCTTGATTTAAAAGCTCAATCGCATAATTGGTTGGTTCCCAAACGCCCACCCATTCCCTTTCCTGTGCAGCTTTCATTGGAATGGTGCCCTTAACGGTGACAGTATTCTCACCGTGTTCACGTTCATACGATAATTCTTTTTTTCCATCAGGTGATATCGTGACTGTTTGATTGTTGATCTTAACATAATTCGTGGGTGGAGTAAGACTTATTTTTCCAGGTTGGCCAATTGCGTTTCCTGATTGCATCTCGACAATGATTGTTCCTGCATCATAGTCACAATCTGGAGACACAGTTAATGCAGAAATTTGGGTACCGTAATAAGTCTGCTCATCACTCCAGGGTAAATCAAGGGAATAACGAACATCATCATACCAGGTATCATCCCCAATGAGGTGACCACTAATTTCTTTTATCCCTGCTTCCCGAACTTTTTTAGCCATTTCATCGATATCTTCCTTTAATAGCGTCGGATCACCTTTTCCTTTTAAATAAAGATTGCCGTTAAGCTTTCCTTTTTTTACTTTGCCACTTTTGAGGAGTTCGGTTTTAAACCGATAGTTTTCGCCAAGAACTGAAAGTGCGGCTGCACCCGTCAATAGTTTCAGATTTGATGCGGGTTTTAGGCGGACATCGCCATTTTGTTGATAGAGAACCTCCCCTGATGTCATTGAACGGATACTAATACCAACGATCGCACCTTGTAGATTGGGCTCTTGCTGAAGCAATGCGTCTAATTGACTGCCCATTTCTGTAATCGTTTGCCCAGATACATGGTGAAGGGTGGCTGATGCCGAACCAGCGAATAGTGGGATAAGAATACTGAGGATTAGTATTTTTTTGCGTAAAGGTTGAATCATTTGACGTCATTCCATTCCTGATCGTTTTAAAATAACATCTTTTCCTTTTTTTATAAAAATCATGCAGGAAGGGCATTATGAATTAGAATTGTATGATTACAGTCGATAAACACACACTAGTAAAAAATGAACAGAAAGGATGGAAGGAAAATGGATATGATTGATCCCAAAAATGCGAAGGCCGGTGATGAGGTGTTTGTACTTTATCATAATCCTCATACACCATCTGTCGTGAACATTAGACCTGCGGAAATTGTTCAGCATCCACACGATCCTGGCAGACTAGCTTTGTTTTTGAATGAATCCTTTCATCTGATCGAAGAGGATGATGCTCTTTACTCATCTGAAAGTGCCGCAGAACAAGCATTTTCGGAGCTGTATGAGGATTTATTTTGAAGGGCTACACCCTTACACATGACGGAACACGAAATAAAGGCGATTCGCATTAACTTATGTACGAATCGCCTTTATTCATTATTGATTACAAATCTAACTTTAATGCAACTGGGCAATGATCGCTTCCCATTACATCACAATGAATTTGTGAATCCAAAACAACATCCTTCAAGCGCTCAGACACTAAGAAATAGTCAATACGCCAGCCAATGTTCCGCTCACGGACCTTGTTCATATAAGACCACCAGGTGTACACATCTGCCTGATCTGGGTAAAGCTGACGATACGAATCGATAAACCCAGAGCCTAACAGCTCCGTCATTTTTGAGCGTTCCTCTGGTGTAAAGCCAGAATTTTTTATGTTCGATTTTGGATTTTTTAGATCGATTTCCTGATGGGCGACGTTCATATCACCGCACAGGATGACTGGTTTCTTAGAATCCAGTTCTAAAAGATAGTCTCGCAGACAGTCCTCCCACGTTAGACGATAATCTAAGCGTGCCAAATCCCGCTGAGAATTTGGGGTATAAATCGTGACAAAATAAAAGTGCTCAAATTCAAGTGTAATCGCTCTACCCTCAGAATCAAATTGGGGCTGATCTATTCCATACTTTACGGATAACGGTTCTTTTTTTGAGAAAACTGCAGTTCCAGAATACCCCTTTTTCTCGGCAGAATTCCAATACTGAAAATATCCATCTATTTCTAATTTAATTTGCTCAGGCTGACATTTCGTTTCCTGAATGCAAAATATATCTGCATCAGCAGAATGAAAATAATCTAAAAAGCCTTTGCCAACACAGGCTCTAATCCCGTTAACGTTCCAGGAAATGAGTTTCATAATTCTATCTTCCCCTTGCTGTCTAATCTAATATCACATTCTACCTTTTTTATGGGGATTTGTCTCTAAATGAAACTTGTAAAAACAGAAACTGCCCTCCCTGATTGGAAGGACAGCTCATTACTAATTATTATTTAATTTTGTGAAACTAAAAGTTTCTCATCGACTATTTCTTCGTTGCGAATCGTTGCTTGAGCAGCAGCTAAACGGGCAAGTGGCACACGATATGGGGAGCAGCTTACATAATCCAATCCTGCTCTGTAGCAGAAATCGATTGATGATTTTTCTCCACCATGCTCACCGCATATACCTGTTTTTAAGTTTGGTTTAGTTTGACGTCCTAGCTTAACACCTGTTTCAACGAGCTTACCAACGCCTTCTTGGTCAAGAACTTCAAACGGATTCTCAGGAAGCACTTTATTCTCTACATAGGCTTGTAGGAATTTCCCTTCGGCATCATCTCGGCTAAAACCGAATGTTGTTTGCGTTAAGTCATTTGTTCCAAATGAGAAGAAATCAGCTTCCTCTGCAATTTGGTCTGCAGTTAATGCTGCGCGAGGGATTTCAATCATTGTTCCAATGATATAGTCTAGCTCAACAGCCGTTTCCTCCTGGACTGCAACCGCGGCATCAATGACAAGCTGGCGCATTTCCTTTAATTCGTTTACATGGCCAACAAGCGGAATCATTATTTCTGGTTTAACAGTAATTCCTTTGCCCGCGAGCTTAGCTACAGCGTAGAAAATCGCTTTCGCTTGCATTTCATAGATTTCCGGGTGAATCATCCCTAAACGGCAACCGCGGAGACCAAGCATTGGGTTAAACTCATCAAGCTGACGAACTTTCTTTAACAGGACTTCCTTTTCCTTTAATTCCGCTGAGCCTGGGTCTGTGATTTGCAGCTTCGTTACGTCCACAAGCAGCTCTTCTTTATCAGGAAGGAACTCATGTAATGGAGGATCCAATAAACGAATGGTTACCGGAAGTCCTTCCATGGCTTCAAAGATTCCTTCAAAATCTCCCTGTTGCATCGGTAGCAATTGATCGAGCGCAACCTTCCGCTCATCAAATGTGGTTGCCAGGATCATTTTTTGGACGATTGGAATTCGCTTAATATCCATAAACATATGCTCTGTGCGACATAAGCCGATTCCACCTGCACCAAACTCAAACGCTTTTTTCGCATCTTCTGGATTATCAGCATTTGCTCGAACACCTAGATTACGTACCTCATCGGCCCATTGTAATAATTGTTGGAACTCGACAGACAGTTCAGGATCAATCATTGGAATTTCCCCGAGCATGATTTCTCCTGTTCCCCCATCAATTGTAATCACATCACCGTATTGAACAACAAGTTCGCCAACACTAAATTGTTTTTCTTTTAAATCAATTTTTAGCGCATCACAACCGCATATACAAGCTTTCCCCATACCCCTTGCTACTACTGCAGCATGACTTGTCATACCGCCGCGGCTTGTAACAACCGCTTGAGCAGCTACAATTCCGTGAATATCATCTGGTGTTGTTTCAGGACGTACTAGAATGACCTTTTTCCCATCATTTGTTAAGCTTTCCGCTTCGTCTGCATCAAATACCACTTGGCCTGTAGCAGCCCCTGGAGAAGCCGGAAGACCTTTGGCGATTTGCTTTCGATCATATGAATCATCAATACGACGGTGTAATAATTGGTTTAACTGGTCAGGATCTACCCGCAGCAGTGCTGTTTTCTTATCGATAATTCCTTCTTTTTCCATCTCAACAGCTATTCTGATCGCTGCTTGAGCTGTTCTTTTACCTGTACGAGTTTGTAAAATGTACAGCTTTCCTTTTTCCACCGTGAATTCGATATCCTGCATATCCTTGTAGTGCATTTCGAGCTGACGACATGTGTCAGCAAATTGCTGATACACTCCTGGCATTTCTGATTGTAATGTATGGATCGGATTCGGTGTACGAATTCCTGCTACTACGTCTTCCCCTGAGCATTGATGAGGTATTCACCATAAAGGACATGCTCTCCAGTGGATGGGTTACGAGTAAAGGCTACACCAGTGCCACAATCATTGCCCATATTACCGAATACCATGCTCTGGATGTTAACGGCAGTACCTAAGTGCCCTGGTATTTTATGAAGACGACGATACACAATCGCTCGTTGGTTATTCCAAGAATCGAAAACTGAATTAATGGATAGGAAAAGCTGTTCCTTTGGATCCTGCGGGAACGCATGCTTCGTCCGTTTTTTCACGATATCTTTATAGCCCTGGATCACGATTTTCCAGTCCTCTGCCGTTAATTCAGGGTCAGAGCTATAGCCTTTTTCCTCGCGATATTCTTCTAATAATTGCTCAAAGAAATAAACGTCTACTTCCAGCACAACATCTGAGAACATTTGAATAAAACGGCGATATGAATCATAAGCAAAGCGAGGATTATTTGTTAATTTTGCCATCCCTTCAACCGTTTCATCATTCATACCTAGATTCAGAACGGTGTCCATCATTCCAGGCATTGAGAAAACAGCGCCTGAGCGAACGGAGACTAAGAGCGGATTCGCAGGATCCCCAAGTCGTTTGCCTGTTTTTTCTTCCAGGCGTGAAAGTGCTTCCAGAATTTGCATCTCCACATCGATCGAAATCTTTTTCCCTGCATCGTAATATGCATTACATGCCTCTGTGGAAATGGTAAAGCCAAAAGGAACAGGTAGGCCAATCCTCGTCATTTCAGCGAGGTTTGCTCCTTTTCCTCCTAATAGTTCCTTCATTTCACTATGCCCTTCATTAAACAGATAAACGAATTTTTTCATTTTACGAACTCCTCTCTCTTTTTAGCACGTCTAAAATGTAATCTGCTGTTTCTTCTACTGCTTTGTTTGATACATTGATGACAGGACAGCCAATCCGTTTCATAATCTTTTCTGCGTAATCTAATTCTTCGAGTATTCTCTCATAACTTGCATAATTAGCTTTTGAGGTTAAGCCTAGATTTTTCAGTCGCTCCGTTCGAATCGCATTTAGGTGATCTGGTGAAATAATCAGACCTACACATTTATTTCTTGGAACGGTAAACAACTCATCCGGTGGCCCGACCTCAGGCACAAGTGGAACATTCGCCACCTTATAACGCTTATGAGCCAAATACATCGACAATGGTGTTTTTGATGTTCGTGACACCCCTACCAGGACGATGTCGGCGCGTAGAATTCCGCGAGGATCGCGCCCATCATCATACTTCACCGCAAATTCAATTGCTTCAATTTTTCGGAAATAGTCATCATCTAATTTCCTCATTAATTTTGGTTGATGGTTAGGATTCTTATGGAATTTTTGAATAAAAGCATCCATCAACGGATTGAGCAAATCTACAGCGAGAATACCCTCTTCCTTTGACCTGCGATCCATGTATTCCTTTAATGTTGGGATGACAATGGTATAAGCAATAATCGAATTTGTTCTACCTGCTATCGTTAAAATATCCTCGATATCTTCAAAGTCCTCCACATATGGATTTCTTTTTAGCTCAACATTCCCGCCATTAAATTGTGTAGCAACTGCTTTAACAACCAATTCAGCAGTTTCTCCAACCGAGTCAGAGACTACATAAACAATTTCTTTATGCTCCAAAATCGCTCAACCTTCCTATGTCCAATTTAATGACCGCCCATTTCGATAAATGCTTTTACAATCGTTGTTTTGGTTATCCTGCCAATCACCTTATAAAGGTGAGCATCAGGATCAATCTCTAAAACAACAGGCAACGAATCTATATGGTAGTCAATCATTTTTTTTGCAGCATCGAGGAGGGTTGAATCCGGTTTAATCGTTATGATATTAGGCATTCTTGTCATGATAACACTCACCGGTAATTCCTGAAGGTTCCGATTACCTATCGAGGCTCTCAGGAGATCCTTTCTAGAAATTACTCCGGCTAGATGCCCATTTTGATTGACTGCATAAAGCGTTCCGACATCCTTTAAGAAAATCTGTACAATTGCATCATAGACGGATACAGATTTTTTTACGACAATAGGATGCGCCTTATATTCACTTACAAAATGATTTGAAAACCAGTCTTTAATTTGATCTAACTCGGGGCCTTTATAATAATAGCCAACTCGCGGCCTAGCCTCTAAATTTCCGACCATTGTTAAGATCGCCAAATCCGGACGCAAAGTTGCTCTCGTTAAGGAAAGCTTCTGAGCAATTTCTTTTCCAGAATCGGCCCTTCATCTTTTACAATTTGCAGGATTTCCTCTTGCCGTTTTGTAAGTTTTATGAGTTCCACCACCCTCCAACCGAGAAAATAAGTTAATTATGATACACATATAAGATTAACTCCATAAATGTGTTATACGATTAATATATAGTATATTACATTTCGATTCAATTGGAATTATTAATTCATTTTTTAACGATTTGTGACAAATATAAGAATTGAGGGTTTCGAAATGTTCACAAGCAATAATATCCGACAAAATTCATCGTACTTTAGCAAAAAGAAAAATCATGATATGATAAAGAAACGATTATTTAGAAAGAATTGGAGTGTCATTTTAATGAGTGTACATAAAGCGATCTCAAAGCATGTCAGTGGACAAAATCATATTCTTAGTGAGTATGTAACATTAGATCAACAACGGGAGGCGTTTATTGACGAGGCCTGTACGTTATGCAAGGAAGGCAAGCCATTTAATACTGATAAAATCAATGCAGTGACTGAAAAAATGAATCTATTATCAAAAAAGATTGAAAATCTCCCGGAACGTCAATATGTAACAGGACAAATGGTCCAAGAATATGTAAATAAATAATTTGAAATAAGGCTGACTCCTCAAGTTGGAGTCAGCCTTATTTCAAAAGCGTCTTTTTGGCAATCACTGCGAGCTCCAGTTTTTCGATTGCTTGGCAATATTCATGTTCAATCTCCCCATCCATTTCTTCATCCTTATAAATGAATTCCTCTACTATTTTCCAATCACGAAACCAATCTCCTTTTTCTGCCGGTTCGTGTGTCACATCCTTCCAAGCATAGCTCAGCTCAGGGCTATACAACCTAGGTGCCCCTTGTTTAATCGTACATGAGCTTATTCGTATTTTATCTATTTTACCTGGAACCCCTTCCTTAACAGGATGAAAAAGCATTGGCCAATAATCGGCTCGTGAACCAGGTGTGGGGTTGATGGTTCGCCCACGACAAAATATTTTGCCTCCGATTTTTATCTCTAAAAAGAAGTGTGTATAATCTTTTTCCCAGATAAATTCGATCATGTAAGGTTGAAAATTGTCCTAGTGTCTCGCCTACGAGTTTGATTTTCCCATTATACTGATACGGAAAAAGGAGATGAGTAAAAGAAAATAGCTCCTGTAATAAAAATTCCAATGTATTCAATACCTTGTTTTGATATTCAGGATTTTGAACGACCCGCTTCTCTATATAGGATTGTTCATTGATAATGAGGGCATTCGTTAAAAGGGTTGGATCATGATAATTGTGGAAGTGGTTCCATATCGTTTCCATAAAGGTGGAAACATGAAATCGCGATAAAAGATTAAACAGTGGTTTCCCTCTTTTCAAGCTCTCCTCGTATAATAATAATTGAGGATAGGCATCCTGAAAAATTAACCAATTACTACGTTCTAAAAATAAAAAGAATGAAGTTCTCTCTTTTTCTGATATTAATTCTGTGAGAAAATCTCCTTTTAAATCAGTCATATTCCAACCGCCATTACGAGAGACCATATGAGCAAGGAACGCCCAATGAATTTCCGGATGATTTTTATAGAAATCTAGATACGCCTTTGTTCTAGTCACATTGTTGCGATTACATCTGCTCAATTGTTTATCTATTTTTTCTACGAGTAACCTTTCTTCCTGGGATAGTGATTCTTGTGGGAGAGTTAATGTTGGGTGCTTTTTACTTTTCATCATTAACTCCTCTTTAATCGTCTGTAACGATGCAGGTAGCTTTGGTGTTCCTTTTTTCTGAAAAAACATCCTCCTGCATCTCCCCTTCCTGTTATCCACGCCCTTCTAATTTGATCATTACAGAAAAAACTCGCAATGAAGGGAGAGGTCACAGATACGTATATGATTATTTTATTAAGAACACTTGAAATACATGATGAAGAGTTGATTACAAAAAAACCAATTCCACCCTCTCGATTGAGCTTGGAATTGGTTTTTACGCTATTACTCTATTAAATTAAATTTAACCCGTTATCCCGCAATCGGAAGATGATCCCTGGTGATAATCGGCTCGCGGATATTTTTCATAATTAAGAAGAGTGTATAGATTGCTAAGAGATTAAACACTGGAAATATCGTCATCTCAGCAGCGCTCATTTCAACACCAGCGATCGCCTGGCCGATAATCATCGCTGTTAATGCACTTAATAGCGTGATCATTTTCACCATTAATACAGATGTCAAAAGAAAGCCAAACGGTTTTCTCTTAAGGAGCAACACCGCACCAAGCATAGAAACCGGAACGATAATCCCTAAATCAATTCCTTGGATTACCAGGGTAGTATAATGCTCTAATCCAAGTGTGGGTTCTCCGTTAAACAGTGGTGGAATGATTCGTCCAAGCCACATTAAACCAACAACCACACTTAAAGACCCAAGTATCCCACTTATGAAAATAACCTGGTAACTTTATACTAAATGAATCGGATAACACGTTAAGATCAAATGACATCATTGCCAGCACAAAGGCGAACAAGCTTAATGACATTAGTGCAACAAACAGCAAAAAGAAGGGATTATACATGGCTACAAACGTATAAACAGCATATGTGTACAAGAAATACCCCAATGTTCCAGTTAGGAGCAATCTTCCTTTAAGTGAATTTTTTCGGGCTAAATTCAAGGAAAACAATAATAATGGAATGCCCAAACATAATGTGACGACATCCTGCGCCCTAGCTTGAACAGCCATGGCAACACTATCATTTTGATACAAGCCTTTCCCGTAAATAGAAACTGTTAGCCCTTCAATATTGGTGAAAGTATGCTCTCCAGGTCCTGCGTTTGCGAAAACCCCATATGCCGATGCCAGCAAGGCTAAACATGCAATACAGATTACTAACACACTAATATGTTTCTTGAACTTCACTTGTGAGACCCCCTTCTCCATTCTCCCTCATTCAAACTTGACTATGAGGCATGGTTAAATTGATCTGCAAATCTATTAATAGACTCCACATTGAAAGTCGAATGATCTCTGGCGACTCCGGCCACCTTTTTCACAATTATTCTTTCGATAAGGTTCATATCAGCAAAGATAAATTCTCCGCCAAATAAGCCCTCTGATTTGGCAATCGCGCGTAAATCAGCTGGAAATGCATTTTCAAATTGTGCTCTCGCTTCGTCTCCCTCACGATAGCAACATAAGAAAAAACCCAGTTTCTTATTTATTAATTGATTGTGATTTTTATTGATAAATTGTTTAACCTTGCGTTGAATATTTCCTGCATGAATCGACCCACCAACAATTACGGCATCATAATAAGTTAAATCCGGGTCTTTCTGCTTACTTAAATCGACCATTTCTACAAACCCATCTAGTCTCTCTGCAAGGATCCCTGCTGCTCTTGCTGTTGTTCCATGAGAGGAACAATAAACAATTAAACTATTCATCGAAAGCCCTCCTTTTGTAAAAATAAAAAGCTTTGTTAAACTTGACTGTTGATTTCCGCTACGGGTGCTTCGCTCCAATCAACACTGCAAAGAATCAACATTCTTCTTTACAAAGCCAAATAAAAAAAGCCAGCTCAAACATAACACTTATGTCGAAAGCCGGATGTATTTGAAGATTGAGCCTGTTTTACCTCTTTTGAAAATAGATGAAACTCTTACTATTATCATAGTTGATTTCTGTGATTTTACCTTTCAAAATATCGAAAATTTATTGAATTATGTAGAATTTACTAACTTTTCCTAATTTCTGAAATAATAATTATAAAAAAAAGCCATCGTAATGATGGCTTTTTCCGTGTGTTCGAATTACTTTGGTACAGGGGTTGGTGTTGGTGTACCATAATCTGCGTATTTTTCTGTTATATATTTGTTAATATCTTTTAATTCTTTTCCATCCTGATACATTTCAGTCGCCTCACGGGCGATCTCTACACAAATGTCTCAAGATACACCCATTGCATCCCATTCCGTTACTGCGTTATCAGAATTCATACTATCAACGAAACAATCCAAATTACTGATATGTCCGTCCGTTTCATTACAACCACAATAACAAGGGACAGATGCTAATGCTTCAGGGTAAGTAGCAGCCATTATATAGGTTTCTTGAATCATATCAGAAGTATTAAGCACAAAATCAGGTAATTCTTTATGCTTAGAATCTAAAGTTAATTCATCTTTAGAGCCACACCCAGCTAAAATCAAAATAAATACGAAGCTGCAAATAGCAAAGAGTTTCCTTTTCTTCATGGAGTTCACCTCAAATGTGTTAGTACAAGCGTTGTCTTTATTTTAACAAGGAAATGATGTTAGAAATCTTATTAATCGTTAAGGTTTGGTGACAAATATATACAGCATCATTCCATTAACCACTTTTGCCAAAACCTGTGAATAATATAAGCAATAAAGCATAATGAATCATTAGCTTAACTTATTCACTTATAACAATGATTTATCCAGTTGATCATAGTAACGAGCTAATTCAACAATCATCGCGCCCATTCGTTCAAATTCAGGCGCAACCAACCGCTCAATTCCTTCTTCGCGAATACTCTCTGCAGTTATTTTGCCTACCGCTACAGCTAGAGCATCTTGATTAAATCTCTTCACAATGTCCTCTATGTACCCATGTTCCTTCGCATACTCAAACAGAAACCGAACTTGAACAGCGGTTGTAAAACAAACTGCATTTACTCTGCCTTCAAGTAATTCTTGACACAATTGTTCAACTGTATCCGTTTGTGGTGGAGTATGTAAATAAGGTAAAATTTGCTGAACGATCGCACCATTTGTTTCCAGAAAACGAATCAATGCTGGTGCCGCTTCGCCATGAAGCTGAACTAATACTCTTTTTCCAGTGAAATCATATTTTTCTAGGGAGCGCACGAGCCCTCTATTCGTTCCATCATCGTCCACTGCAACAGGTGCAATTTCTAAATTTTTCAAAACAGCTAACGTCTTATAGCCTCGTGCACCGATTTTAGCTTCTTTAAATCGATTAAGGAGTTTCTCCTTGATTCCAAGTTTATCAGCTAAATCAATTAAACTAGTTGTACCAATTCCAGTTGTTAAAATAACCCAGTCCGCACCTTCTTCCACAAAACGGCGCAAATCAACCTCTACTTCCTTCTCTGCAAAAAATACAGTACCTTGTAATGGTCGTATTACGGCCATTCCACCTTGTTTTTCAATTAGAGCACTGATTTCCTCTAATTTGCGGCTTCCGGCTATTGCGATTGTTTTTCCAGTTAAAGCTTGACCCATCAGAGCATTCCCCTTTTCAAAAATTTTGCCTTTTTTACTACCTTACCAAAAAATTAGGTGAAAAACTATGGTGACAAGGATTCACATTGATAATGAGACATAAAATTGTTCTTTAAATGCAAATTTATTTCTCATAATGGTAGCTAGCAGTTATAATATGTTCTTATGTAGCTTTGGGAGGTTATAAAATGAATAGTAGAATATTTGTCATGGTTAGCATTGTCCTAGCCATGCTTGTCGCATCCATTGATTCAACCATTATGAATACTACGATGCCGATCATTGCTGAAGAATTAGGAAGATTTGATCTTTATGCATGGTCATTTGCCTCGTATATGATCGCAAGTACAATCCTTTCTCCTGTTGCTGGAAGATTGTCTGATTTGTTTGGAAGAAAAAAAGTCTTTAGTGCTGGTATTATTTTATTTTTACTAGGTTCGTTGCTTTGTGGATTATCTGATAACATGGTTCAATTAGTCATCTTCCGTGCCTTTCAAGGAATAGGAGCAGGCTTTATGATGCCATTTCCCGCCATTATCGCTGGCGATTTATTTCCACCAGAAAAGCGTGGAAAAATTCAAGCGCTGTTTACGGCTATGTGGGGACTCTCAGCCATTTTAGCACCACTTTTGGGAGCTTTTTTTGTTGAATTCATGACGTGGAGATGGATTTTTTACGTCAATATACCTGTTTGTCTGATTGCCTTTTTAACACTAATGCCATATAAAGAGGTATATCAGCCCAAAAAAGCGAATATCGATTATGTTGGTGCATTCCTTTTCGGTGCGGCCGTAACTCTCCTTCTACTTGTTACGGTTGTTGAGAAACATCGCCTTTTTTACGCAGTATTGGGAACACTGCTGATGATCATATTTTATCTTTTTGAGAAAAAACATAAGTCACCAATCATCCCTATCTCGATGTTTAAAAATAAGACTATTTCTTGGATCAATATCAACTCGTTTATCGGCTGTGTGGCATTGTTTGGTACCTCTAGTTTTGTACCATTATTTTTACAGGACGTGGCTAAATTATCATTATTTTTAAGCGGTGCAGCCTTACTCGGTGTAGCAATCGGTTGGATGATCGTTTCAGTCCCAGCAGGTGTTTGGATTTCTAAATATGGTTATCGGATGCTACTGATAATCGGAAATGCCCTTTTGTTATTGTCAGGGGTATTACTCGTATTATTAAACGAACAACACGGATTTTGGTATATTCTGTTCATTATGATTATTCAAGGCTTGGCCTATGGGTTAATTAGTACAGTTGGCTTGATCGGTGTTCAGCAGCTTGTCGGTACACATGAAAAAGGAATTTCAACATCATTTTTTATGTTTAGTCGAAACATGGGAACAGCGATTGGTGTCACCATTATGGGTGCATTGTTAAATGGCTCAGAAACGTTTATGGGAGGAATTCATAACCTGTTCTTGTTTGGATTTATCGGTAGTATTCTTTCTCTTGGCACAGCATTTCTCATTTGGGATCAGCGTGCTATTGATAATATCACACTCAAGACACAAGCAGAGTAGGTTAAGGATTAGAAAAAGGTGGTTTCCGAAGAGGAACCACCTTTTCATTCGTTTATTTAACCCTACTTTTTTTGGAATTCCCCTTGTTGAACGACTACGCCACATTCTTCCTCTAACGGCTGAATGACTGCAGACATGTCTAAATCCCCCAAACCTTTGTCCATCGCGTCTTTAAAGGATTCCTCCGCGTGTTGACCTAAAAATCGAGTCAGCCCCGTCTCAGCAAACAGTTGATTAGCAAGAACGACATCTTTATGGACATATTTCACCGCCCCACCTGGTGTAAATTGCCGACTAAGTACAAACCCATCCATATGGCGACGGAGCATTTTACTATCACCATAGCTTACCTTTAATAATTGATAAAGTTGGTCAGAATCAAGCCCTAAACTAGTACCCGCAACCATCGCTTCAGAGGCTGCCACAGAATGAACAGCTACGAGATATTGGTTGATCAATTTGGCAATCGATCCTGCACCAGACGATCCAAGATGAACAATTGTCTCACCGAGAATCTCAAATAGCTTTGAAGTCTTATCAAAATCTTCTTTCTTCCCTCCAACCATAATCGTTAAAGAGCCCAGCTCAACCCCTTCAGGTCCCCCGCTAACAGGTGCATCTAAATATCCTACACCAAACCTGTCCGCTTCCTTAGCCATCATCCTGCTTGTTTCGACATCTATGGTTGTAAAGTCCACACAAACAGCATCTCGTTTGGCATTTTGAAAAATTCCATTTACACCAAGATAAACATTCTCAACATCCTTTGGCATCGGTAGGCACGTACAAACAATATCCGCTTCACCTGCTAATGATGCAATATCATCCTTCGCAGTTGCCCCCCTTTCAATTAAGGGTATTAACTTTTCAGGAGTTCGATTGTAAACGACTACCTCGTGCCCCGCATCTAAAAGCTTCATAACCATTCTACTTCCCATTACACCTGTGCCAATAAACCCAATTTTCATGTTTTAGCAACTCCTTCAAAACGATGTACCCAGCCAAAGCTGTCCTCACTTTTACCGATAGGGGTGTATTCTAACCCGATATATCCACGATAACCTAGCCTTCGTACTTCACTTATCACATTCTGATAATTAATTTCTCCTGTTCCTGGTTCATGGCGACCGGGAACATCAGCGACCTGAATATGACCTATTCGATCTAAAAATCGCTCAAAGTTTACCAGCAGATTACCATGAAGCCTTTGTATATGGTAAAAATCAAACTGAAGCATGAGATTAGACAGTTCAAGTTCGTCCAAAACCTTGGCAGCTTCACCAATATTGTGTAAAAAATACCATGGCATATCGGCATGATTAATAGGTTCAATCAACAACGTTATCTGTTCACGGGCCATTTCCAAGGCAGCGTATTTCAGATTCTCTAAATAAACCTGACGTGCCTGCTCACGGTTCATATCGGAAGTAAGCACTCCGGCCAAGCAATGAATTTTTTCCACCCCAAGCGCACGCGCATATTCGATTCCTTTTTGCACGGATTCTTTGAATTCTGGTATTCTATCTGAAAAGATAGCCATTCCTCGATCACCTTGTTCCCAATTCCCTGGTGGCAGATTAATTAAAACGAGAGTTAATCCAGTCTCTATTAGCTGGGCCTCAATGGCACGAATTGGAACATCGTAAGGAAATTGGCATTCAACATATTTAAAACCCGCTTCCTTTGCCTTTTTAAATCGTTCTAAAAACGGAACCTCAGTAAATATCGTTGATAAATTGACGGAAAATGGTTTCATAAACTGTCCCCCGTAAGTGTATGTAAGTGTTTCCCATAAACAAAATGAAACCAATGTATTCCGATAATTAAAGGAACACATTGGCTCTGTTAAAAAAGATTAACGAACTTGCTCGGCTAAAAATTTCGCTTTAGCTTCTTGACGGCGACGGTGTAGGATTGGCTCAGTATAGCCGCTCGGTTGGTCATAGCCTAAGAAAATGAGATCAGAAGCAGCTTGGAAGGCAACTGAATCATTGAAATTAGGAGCCATCGGACGGTAAGCAGCATCACCGGCATTTTGCTCATCTACGACCTTAGCCATGCGCTCGAGCGTCTCAATCACTTGTTCTTTCGTGCAAATACCATGGTGTAACCAGTTTGCGATATGCTGACTGGAAATCCGAAGTGTTGCACGGTCTTCCATTAACCCGATATTGTTAATATCAGGTACCTTTGAGCATCCTACTCCTTGTTCAACCCAACGAACAACATAGCCAAGAATCCCTTGCGCATTATTATCGAGCTCAGCTTGGATTTCTTCTGGTGCCCAGTTTGGATTTTTTGCAACTGGAACCTGTAAAATTCCATCAACTAAATCAGTTGAATCCTTTTTCAAGCCATTTTGAACTTCTACTGCATCTATAAGATGATAGTGTGTCGCATGCAAGGTTGCAGCCGTTGGTGATGGTACCCACGCTGTATTAGCACCAGCTTTTAAATGACCAATTTTTTGTTGAAGCATATCCGCCATCAAGTCTGGCATCGCCCACATTCCTTTTCCGATTTGGGCATGACCTTGGAGACCGCAATCAAGTCCAGCAAACACATTTGATTTTTCATAAGATGCAAGCCATTCCGAGGTTTTCATATCACCTTTGCGAATCATTGGGCCTGCTTCCATCGAAGTGTGCATTTCATCACCAGTTCGATCTAAGAAACCAGTATTGATAAATGCGATTCTCTCTTTTACTTCACGAATACATGCTTTTAGGTTTAAGGATGTACGTCGCTCTTCATCCATTACACCAATTTTTAATGTGTTTGGTTTCAAGCCAATTAATTCTTCGATTCTAGTAAATAGCTTGTTGGCAAATGCCGCTTCTTGTGAACCATGCATTTTTGGTTTTACAATGTAGATTGAACCCTTAGCTGAGTTTTTGTACTTGCTGTTGCCAATTATTTCATGCTTCGCTATTAAGCTCGTTATCACTCCATCAAGAATTCCCTCTGGAATCTCATTACCAGCTCCATCTAAAATCGCATTATTTGTCATTAAATGACCTACATTACGGATAAACATAAGGGAGCGTCCCGATAATGTTAGAGTCCCGCCACCAATTGCTTGGTATTGTCGGTCAGGATTTAAAGAACGTATTAACTCCTTGCTGCCTTTATAAAAGTTTGCAGTTAAATCGCTTTTGATAAGACCTAACCAGTTTTGGTAAACCTCAACTTTATCGTCTGCATCAACAGCAGCAACGGAATCTTCACAGTCCATAATCGTCGTAATAGCTGATTCCAGGATAATATCCTTTACACCTGCAGAATCTGTGCTGCCAATAGGATGATTACGGTCAATTTGAATTTCTAAATGCATACGGTTATTTTTTAATAGAATTGAAGATGGCTCACTTAGCTCACCTAAATAACCTACTAGTTTAGAAGCATCCTTTAGTCCAACCGTTTTGCCGCTTTCTAACGTAACCGCCAATTCATTCTCAATGATCGCATATTTGATAGCTTCTTTATGTGAGCCATTGGATAGTGGGATGGCTTTATCAAGGAAGTCTTTACCATATGCAATAACTTGAGCACCACGAACTGGATTATAGCCTTTTCCACGCTCAGCTCCATTTTCTTCGCTGATTGCATCCGTACCATACAGTGCATCATAAAGACTGCCCCAACGAGCATTGGCCGCATTGATTGCATAACGAGCATTATTAATTGGCACAACAAGCTGTGGTCCACCTTGTAATGCCACCTCATCATCGATATTCGTTGTATCGATTGTAAATTCCTCTGGTTTCGGTTCTAGATACCCGATTTCTCGCAAAAATGCTTTATAATTAGTAAATTCATAGTCACCTTTATTTTCTAGGTGCCATGAATTAATTTTCCGTTGTAATTCGTCACGACGAGCTAAAAGTGCTTTATTCTCGGGAGAAAGTTCATTGATTAATGCTTCAAAGCCTGTCCAAAAAGAATCTTGTTCCACTCCGCTTCCTGGTAAAACCTCTTTGTTTACAAAATCATAAAGTACAGATGCGATTTTCAAATCGCCTTTTTCAATGTAGTTCGTCATGGTCATTTCCTACCTTTCAAAAATAAAAATACTTTTCTGTAAACTTGATGAATTAAGCATGATTAGACAACAACTAATCATTTTATTCTCTCTTGTGGATTGTGTTCTACCCCTAATAGATCCTTTTTGATCGAGTTTAAATATTCTCTCTGTAACCGCTTAATTCCTTCTTGTTATAAAACAGATTTAACAATTTAATTAATATTGTAACAGAGAAAGATACACATTAAAAGTAGGGTTATTGAATTTTTAAAATTTTCTATTTTTTATCAAGTGCATTTGTCGTTCTAATCGGGTATTTTAAAAAGGTGACTAAGGGTGCAGCCCCCTAGTCACCTTTTTAAAAGTCTTACTTAAATCGTGTACTGTGACAGTCGTCACAAATTGGAAACGTGAAATCCAGTGAAAGATTTCTCCCACAGCGTTTACATTTATTTTTATAGATTTTAGTGACTAAGGGTGCAGCCCCCTAGTCACCTTTTTAAAAGTCTTACTTAAATCGTGTACTGTGACAGTCGTCACAAATTGGAAACGTGAAATCCAGTGAAAGATTTCTCCCACAGCGTTTACATTTATTTTTATAGATTTTAATATCCTGTTTTAAATGTTCATGGATTTCATCACTGATCTCCTCGCGTACGATCTCCCAATAATGGGCTTCCGTTCGTTTATCTAACCGATAAAGAAATAAAAGATGAAGTCCTAACGCCTTGTATGTAAGCTCAAGGTCCTCAAGATTTTTTTTCTTCAGCAGCGGCTCTGGAAGTTCTTTTCCTTCTAGGATTGCATGAATCGTTTTTTTCCATTGCTGCTTTAAATCCATTTCTTTCGATGAAAACGGTAGATGGAGAAATCCATAAAGCTCCGTTAAAGGTAAACGTGCCTCTATCTCTGTTCCACGAACCATTTCGTATAGCTCACGTTCCTCCATCAACGATGCTTTTTTCGTTCCCTTTGGGCTTTCGAATTTATCCCAGAGTTCAAAAAAAGTACCGAGATCACGATAATACCTTTGAAATCGTTCAAATACAGCATTTGTCGGTGCTATTGCAAAGGAGAGGACAGGCTCATCCTCCATTTGCAGAAGCCGTTTCATTGAGCCAATGTTAGAAGTAAATGCCACTTTCCCAACGTCATATATGCCTTTCCTTCCAGCGCGTCCGGCGATTTGTTTAACTTCCTGTGAGCTCAATCGTCTTCTTCTTGTACCATCAAATTTTTCATTTTCTAAAAAGACAATCCGCCGTATTGGTAAATTCAATCCCATGCCAATTGCATCTGTAGAAACAATGGTTGTGGTCTCACCGTCATTAAAGCGTTGGATTTGCTTCTTTCTGGTTTCAGGTGGCATACTTCCATAAATCATACTGACTTTATGCTTCATACTTTGAAGTCTTGCCGCGGTTTCAAGAACCCTTCTCCGCGAAAAACACACTAAAGCATCACCTTTTTTAGTATGAGATAAACTAAATTCTTTCTTTTCGACCTCAAGGGGAATCTCACGCTTATATTCATGGATTTCAACACTCGAATCCCCTAATAATTGTAAAAGCATTTCTTTAATATTTCTGCTGCCAATGATGTGAACTTCATTCGCATTTGCTTTTGTAATGGCTTTGTACCAGGAAAAACCACGGTCTTTATCTGCTAGCATTTGCGCTTCATCAATGACAATCACATCAAAATGATCTTTTTCATAAAACATTTCAACAGTACAGGAAATGTGTGTCGCTCCTTCTGTCATTTTTTCTTCTTCACCGGTTTTTAACGAGCAAGGAACTCCATCTGCGTTTAATTTGTCGTAAACCTCAAGCGCTAATAATCGTAGCGGAGCAAGATACAATCCGCTTTGAGCTTCCTTCATCCGAGTTAGAGCGTGATGAGTTTTCCCTGTATTCGTTTCACCAATATGCAGGACAAAATGAATATTCCCCCCACGCTCGGGCTATATTCTATCCCAAATACATCCTTTATAATTCTAGCTTCTTCCTGCTTTTTTCGTTGTATTTCCGCTAATTCTTCAGCTTTTCGTTTTTCCCTTTGTTCAAGGTCATGCTCAAAAATTTTAAGATGACTAACTTCATCGAATGGAACTTCACATAGCTTGGCCAGATCTGTTATATACTCCTCTTGAATATCTTCGGTATAGTCCATCGCCAGCTCCACCAATAAATCGTACAGAATGTCCATTAGGATCGATTCGTTTAGATCAATTCCAACAGTATCCTTATATAATGTTTTCATTTTGGGAGCGTGTTTTAAAAAAAATGCTGGTGCAACTTCAAATAAATATTCACTGATTAGATTTTCATATAGGAAATAGTAGGTCTCATACTCATATTCGTCCCCAATCAAAGGTTTCTTGAATCGCTCCTGTCAGTTCTTCAAAAAAATCACTTACCTGGATATAATCTTGAGAAACCAATGATGGTTTCACCTCGATTAATTTCTGATGTTGATAGGATGTTTTCAGCTCATATTTTGGATTTTGCATAAGATCATTGGTAATATGTCTCGCTACATAAGCACGAATATATAAATAGATGACTGTATACTCTTTTTGTAATAATTCATGTGAAGCCTTCATTACCGTATTATTTATCTCTGTTTTTCGTTTGGCTGTACGCTCTTCTTCCAACCGTTCAAATAGCTTCTTTCTAGCTTTTGAATATTGGTCCTGCCACGCTTTTTCATTGTTTAAAAAAACACTATCAATCCAAGCATTCACATCAAAAGGCTGATAGTTCCGTATTTCGGTTCGAAATAATTGATTGATTAACTTTCGGTCTACTCCCTCAACTTCAAAGCCTTTTTCTGCTAAAAAAACTTTCTTATCTTTTTTATTTACCGCATTTGTTGCTTTATTGATCCAAACATTAATCCAAATTTGTTCAAGATAGTGACTGCGATCCGCCCTAAACTGTTCAAATGAAGGAGCTGTTTCTTTATATTCAAGGTACCTGGTCAATGTCTTCATAGACCTTTTTCTTCGTATGTTCAACGGCTATCGGATAAATCGAGTTTAGTGTTTTCATTTCAGTCTCCTTACTGCATAGTGAATCTCATTAGCAACCTTTTTCATTATGAATATTATGTTTACTTTTATATAAAGAATAAACATTCATTTGACTTGACACAATATAATTTCAAATTACTTTATCGGATAATGGTATCATCTGTATCTTCAAATGTAAAAATTGAATTTTTAATCAACTTGGTGAATAATTTATATTTTCGAAAAATTATTTCAGTATAATTTACGTGTTATAATCCAATAAAGATTAGAAATACATCTGTACTTAGGAGACGGACATCATGAAAAACGAAGCTCATTTAAAAAAGAATATTGGCTTTGCTGTTGCCACGTCATTAGTTGTCGGAACGGTGATTGGTTCAGGGATCTTTATGAAACCTGGTGTAGTAATCTCAGCAACAGGAAATTCAACACTTGCCTTATGGGCATGGGTAATTGGCGGAATCATCACACTTGCTAGTGGATTAACTATTGCAGAGGTAAGTGTAAGAATCCCAAAAACTGGTGGATTGTATGCATATATCGAAGAAGTTTACGGGAAAATGTGGGGATTTCTTTGCGGCTGGGTTCAAACCCTTATATACGGACCAGCAATCATGGGAGCACTAAGCTTATATTTTGGCTCATTAGTGGCTGGTATATTTAACTTAACCGAAAGCAGTCACATCATTATTGGAATCGTTACCCTTCTCTTTTTAGTTTTTATGAATTTACTTGGTACACAATACGGAGGATTAATTCAAACGGTTTCGACCATAGGAAAATTAATTCCGATCGTTTTAATTGCTACATTTGGTATTTTCCAAGGTGATATTCAAATTCTAAACATGGAAAGCGGTGATAGCCGTTCATTTAGTATGGGAGCTGCAGTACTTGCGACCCTATGGGCATATGACGGCTGGATGAATGTAGGCTACATGGCTGGAGAAATGAAAAACCCTAGTAAAACACTTCCAACTGCTATCATTACAGGGATTGGTGTGGTTATTCTTTCCTATATCACTGTCAATATTGCGATGCTCCATGTACTTCCTGCTAGTAAAATAGTTGAATTGGGACCGAATGCTGCAAGTACCGCAGCATCTATTTTGTTTGGTGATGTAGGTGGTAATATTTTAACGATTGGAATCTTAGTTTCAATCTTTGGCTGTTTAAACGGGAAGATATTAACTTTCCCAAGGATTCCATTTGCGATGGCAAAAAACGGCTTACTTCCTGCGTCAAAAACACTAGCAAAAATTCATCCTAAATATCAAACGCCTGTGATGGCAACCATCCTTCAACTCGTTATTGCTGTAATTTTAATGCTACTTGGTAGTGCTGATCGCCTATCTGATATTGCTATTTTTGCCGTGTTTTCTTTCTATGGTTTAGCATTTTTAGCGGTATTTATCCTTCGCAAAAAAACAGTTGGAGAAGTTGGACTTTACCGTGTACCATTCTTTCCAATTACACCAATCGTGGCAATTATCGGTGCGTTTTATATTTTAGGTAGTACGATTATGAATACACCAAATGATGCTTTTCTCTCAATTGGAATTGCCTTAATCGGTTTACCAGTGTTTGCTTTTTTAACGAAAGGCAAAGAAAAAGATCAAATCTCAAAAGCCAGCTAACAGAAAATCCCACAAAATTGTGGGGATTACAGACTGCAGACAAACTCAGTGAAAAATGAGGAGCCTGCAGTTTTTTATTATGAAGTCTGTTGATTTCCGTTCCAGGCACTTCGCGCACCTTAGGGGCGTGCGGTGAGCCTCCTCGGCGCACACAGCGCGCCTGTGCGGTCTCACCTGTCCCGCTGCTCCCGCAGGAGTCTTCGCGCCTTCCTCTCCAATCAACAGAGTGGGTAAAATCAATATTGAGCTTTTACATTGTCTTGTTTTAAAAAGATGTACCGGACATCTGTTCCGTTATCTTCATAAAATGTCTAGTTTTAATAAGCTAATCGGACATCAGATTCGTTATTTGATCATTTTTTGCCATGATTCAGTTGTTTTTATCTATATAAGGTACCCTGTGTCCCCTTAAGTCTAGCAAAAAGGGGATTTCATAATAATAAGGTACTCCATGTCCGTTAACTCGAAATGTAGCCTTTCTCGACAAACGAAAATCCCCACAAAAACTGTGGGGATTTTCGTTTATTAGGCAAGTTCTAGCATCCGATTTAGTGCAAGCTTTGCATCCTTTGCAATCTCTTCGTCAACCTTAATTACTTTTTCTTGAGCAGTGCCTTGTTCAATTTGATCCAGGCACCATGTTAAATGTGGGAGATCAATCCGGTTCATCGTTAAGCATGGACACATATGTGGGTTCAATGACACAATATGTCGATCAGGGTAATCATGAATGATTCGCTTCACTAGATTCATCTCAGTTCCAATCGCCCATGCTGAACCAGGCTCAGACTCACGTATACGATCAATAATGTAATTCGTTGACCCAGCGTAATCTGATAATGCCACCACTTCTCGTCTACATTCCGGATGGACAATGATGTTCATTTCTGGAAATTGCGAGCGAATTTGCTGTATATTCTCAACTGTGAAATTCTCATGGACAGAACAATGCCCTTTCCAAAGAATAACCTTAATCTTGTCACTTTCAACTTGAGCTTCAAGTCTGCTGTTAATTGGATCCCATATGGCCATTTCTTCTAGCTTAATACCAAGGTTATAAGCCGTGTTACGACCCAGATGTTGATCAGGTAAGAATACTAATCGTTGTTTTCTTTCTAATGCCCATTTCACCATTTTCTCAGCATTTCCGGATGTGACGGTTGCTCCATTAAAACGGCCCACAAATGCTTTAATTGCTGCAGTGGAGTTAACGTACGTTAAAGGAATCATCGTGTCCCCAAATACAGACGTTAATTCCTGCCAAGCACGTTCCGTTTGATAAATATCAGCCATATCAGCCATCGAGCAGCCTGCACGCATATCTGGTAAATAGACTGTTTGCTTCTCAGTTGTTAGAATATCTGCAGTTTCCGCCATAAAATGCACACCACAAAAAACGATGGACTCTGCGTCTTTATTTTCGGCAGAATATTGTGCCAGCTTTAAAGAATCTCCTATTGCATCTGCAAACTTAATGACTTCATCCTTTTGGTAATGATGTCCAGGAATAAACAATTTCTTTCCTAGTCTTGCTTTTATACCTCGTACTCTCTCTTCTAATTCTGCTTGTTTCATGGTGCGATAATGCTCAGGGATAGAAGTTGGGTTAACAAGAGTATCTAATAAATTCATCGCATAATCCCCCTCGTTAGATTCATCTTGCGGTGATTGAAACTTTCACACTAATATCAATCGCTCTGGCTGAATGAGTTAAAAAGCCGAGTGAAATATAATCAACACCCGTTTCTCTATATGATGGAAGCTGTTCAAGTGTAATACCACCAGATGCTTCTGTGACGATATTTTTTGGAACGATACCAATCCACTCTTTTATTTCTTCAGGTGATCGATTATCAAACATGATGACATCTGCACCAGCCTCAATCGCTTCCTTTACTTGTTGTAACGTTTCTGTTTCCACTTCAATTTTAACCATATGCCCGATTTGGCACCGCACTTTTTCAACTGCTTTGGTAATCGAACCAGCAAAGGAAATATGATTGTCTTTAATCATAACCCCATCATATAAACCGAAACGATGGTTATAACCACCACCAATACGAACCGCATATTTCTCCAGCATTCTTAATCCTGGTGTCGTTTTTCTTGTATCACAAATTCGGGTTTTTTCGCTTCCTAAAATCGAAACAGCTTTATTCGTTAATGTCGCAACTCCGCACATTCTTTGTACCAAATTTAAAATAACTCTTTCACCGGTTAATAAGTCTGAAATATTTCCAGAAACCTTTGCCAGGATTGCCCCTTTTTCAAACCATTCTCCATCCCGAACAAAAAGCTCAACTTGATTCTGCTCACTTAACAGTTTGAAGCCGGCAACAATGACTTCCTCACCACAAAATACGCCAGCTTCTTTAGCAATAAATGCAATTTCACCACGCTCTTGTTTACCAAAAATTAATTCAGTCGAAATATCTCGTTCCCCAATGTCCTCAAGAAAATACTGCTCTAGCATATTCCGAAGCTTTAATTTGTTCATCTAACACCATTCTCCCTTTGCGAAATTGGTAGATTAATTGTTTACTCTGCCAGTTTTTATCTTCATTTGGAAAATCAATTCGAAAATGTCCGCCCCTGCTTTCCATTCTTTCTAATGCTGCATCTGTAATCAGTAAGGCAATTACACATCCTAGAAAGCTTTGAATTTGAGAACTTGATAATTCATCTAAGCAAGGGCTATATTGATCTAATTTGAAAAAGCGTTCAAGCCAAGTCTTTTGCTCCGTAAGCGTACTTTCTGTTCGAACAATCCCTACCCGATCCATCATGGACTGTCTAAGCTCATTTAAGGTCGGTACTAAAATTGCTTTTGAACCCGAATCTTGTAAAGTCCTCATATAACTCAACGGAACTTCTGACCAGTTAGAACCATTAATATGTTGAGCCAGCCGCTTTCCATATGATAATCCTTCAAGGAGCGAGTTGCTCGCAAGACGATTGGCGCCATGTAAACCTGTACATGCTGCCTCTCCTATTGCATACAGTCCACCTATGTTTGTCTCACCCTGCATATTCACTTTTATTCCTCCCATAAGGAAGTGGCAGCCTGGAGCAACAGGGATTAGCCCACTGCTTAGATCAATCTCATTTTCTAGACAAAGTTCTGTAATCGTTGGAAATTTCTTTGTAAAATGCTCAATTGAAGAAATGTCCAGAAAAATGTCTTTTCCATTTTGAATATGATTGAAAATAGTTTGTGATACGATATGGCGAGGTGCTAAATCCTTAAGTGGATGAACATGCTCCATTATGGCTTCACCATTGCTTGTAACAAGTGTCGCCCCTTGTCCTCTCACAGCTTCTGAAATGAGTCCTTTAACTTCTCCGTTTTTCACTAACATAGTGGGGTGAAATTGGATAAATTCCATGTCTGCTATTTCCGCGCCTGCAAGATAGGCCATTGCGATCCCATCACCCGTTACATTTGGGTCACTTGATGAAAGACTATATAAGTACCCACACCCTCCAGTTGCCAGCACTACATGATTTGCATAATAATAATGGATTTTCCCAGCCTCATCCTTGGCTTTTACACCAATACACTGATTGCGGTCATTTACTATTAATTCATAGGCAAACCTATTTTCTTCAATAAAAATATTCCTGTTAAGTGTTGCCGCTAGAAAATCAATAATCTGCTTTCCTGTTGCATCACCACCAGAATGGACAATTCTGAAGCGACTATGTGCCCCTTCCATCCCTAACAGAAGTTCCCCTTTTTCATCTTCATCAAAGGGACAGCCTGCAGCTCTAAGCTCATCGATTAATCGAGGCGCCTCTTCCGTAACTTTTTGTACAACTTCTTCATTGTTATGGAATCGACCAGCTTCCAGCGTATCAATCCTATGAAGTGAATCGTTATCGTCCACACCAACAGAGGCGGCAATTCCCCCTTGTGCTAATGATGAGTTACTTGCTTTTACATTCGACTTTGTGAGTATAATCACATTCTTATCCGCACGAATATGGTGGGCAAATTGCAAGGCTGCAATTCCGCTCCCAATAACAATAACGTCACCTATATTCAAGACTAATTCCCTCCTGAATGTTTCATCTGTCTTGACACATATCTTTACACAGAATTAATATTATGACAAGTATTTTTTTCGAATATACGGGAGAATGGTGAGAATAGATGAAATATTTTGATTACGCAGCAACTAGCCCCCTTGATGAAGAAGCAGCTTCTATGTACGTAAAAGTTGCCACGCAATTCTTTGGAAATACGAATAGCTTACATGATTTTGGAGAGGATGCACGGCAGCTTCTTGAAAGGTGCCGTAGCGAAATGGCCCAGATGATCGGGGTAGATAAAGATGGCATTTATTTTACAAGCGGGGGCTCTGAGAGCAATTTTTTGGCAATAGAAGCATTACTAACTTGTAGACGGAAAAAAGGAAAGCACATTATAACGAGTATTGCTGAACACTCATCGATCCACAATCATTTAGAACGGTTAAAGCATGAAGGCTTTGAAATTACTTGTTTACCCTATAATAAAGAAGGATTAATAGAAGTAGAGCAGTTTTTAGATGGTATTTGTGAGGATACTGTTTTAGCAGTGATTCAACATGGAAATTCAGAAATCGGAACGATTCAGCTTGTAAACGAAATCGGAAACATTTGTAAAAAACATGATATTCTTTTTCATTCTGATTGTGTCCAAACATTTGGCAAAGTAGATATCAGAAATATTTCGACATCCGTCGACAGTCTCTCCCTTTCAAGTCATAAATTTTATGGCCCCAAGGGGTGGGGCTTGCCTACGTACGTCCCCAATTAAACACAAGATCATTTTTTCCAAATACAACGCATGAAAATGGCTTTCGTCCCAGGTACTGTAAATCTTCCAGGGATTGCAGCTATGACCGTTGCAGCTAAAAAGGCATTCGATTTACTAGACGTAAATGATCGTAACTATCTTCATTTACGGACATTATTTATTGAATCATTGAAGCCGTTAGAACATCGATTTCATATTCATGGTTCGAGCCTGTCCGAATCAACTTCCGGCTATTATCGGCATGAGTCTTGATGGTCTTGAAGGTCAGTGGGTATTGTTAGAATGCAACCGTAACGGGTTTGCTATCTCAACGGGAACTGCCTGCCATAGCGGAATGCTTACCCCTGCTCAAACCATGTCAGCACTAGGTTTTACAGGGAAGAAAGCGAAAGAATATTTTCGGGTGTCGCTAGGAAGAGATAACACAGAGAATGACATTGTAAATCTTGCTCAACACTTAATCAAAATGGCACTTAATCATTAGGATCATACGAATATTGAACGGTCTTGAAAGCTTCTGCTAACGCAGGAGGATTTCAGGACTTTTTTATGTTTCAAGCAAAAATTCCATGTCTTATTCGCATTATTTTCTGGTTCATTCTTGTTGTTTTTTATATATTTTGTAGAAAAATGAAGAAAATATTTTCAATTTTCTAAATTTACAAAATAATGCAAAAAGATTATAATCAAAATTGTGATTGGCGGACAGCCACAACAAATGAAGAATAAGGGGGATTTTTATGGCCGTGAATGAAAAGGCTTACAAGAAAGAGCTTAATCAATCAACTGAACTGGATTACTCGAAAATTGTGCAAACACCATCGTTTAAAAAACTTCTAAGTCAAAAACGAAATTTCATCTTACCACTGTCATTGTTTTTCTTAGTGTTCTACTTTACTTTACCAATCATGACCTCATACTCAGATGTATTAAACAACAAGGCAATTGGCAATATTAGCTGGGCTTGGGTATTTGCTTTTACTCAATTTATCATGACATGGACACTCTGTGGTGTTTATTCAAGCAAAGCCAGAAAATTTGATCAGGTAGTAGCAGAAATAATCGAAGAATCGAAGAACTAAGGGGGAATATCATTGAACACACTCGCATTCATATTATTTTTAGGAATCGTTGGTTTAACACTTGTCATAACCTACTTTGCATCGAAAAAAACAAAAACGACTAGTGACTTTTATACTGCTGACGGTAGCTTAACTGGGTGGCAAAACGGAATGGCAATTGCCGGTGACTATATGTCTGCAGCCTCCTTCCTCGGTATTGCTGGAATGATTGCATTAAATGGCTTCGATGGATTCTTTTATAGTATTGGTTTCCTAGTTGCCTATTTAGTAGTTTTGTATATTGTTGCTGAACCACTTCGTAATCTTGGAAAATATACATTAGCTGATATGATTGCTGCTCGCTTTGATGATAAAAAGGTACGTGGAGTTGCGGCCCTTAACACGATGACCATTTCCATCTTCTATATGATTGCTCAACTCGTTGGTGCTGGTGGATTAATCAAGCTTTTGCTAGGAATTGATTATATTTATTCCGTCCTCATCGTTGGTACATTAATGACTGTTTACGTAGTATTTGGTGGTATGACGGCAACAAGCTGGGTACAAATTGTAAAAGCCGTCCTCCTAATGATTGGAACGTTCATCATTTCAATGATAGTCTTTGCAAAATTTGATTTCAGTGTGATGAAAATGTTTGCTGAATTAAAAGCAGCTACTCCTTTAGAAGGTTCATACTTAAATCCTGGGAACAAATTTAAAAATCCACTCGATACAATCTCTCTAAACCTGGCACTCGTGTTAGGAACAGCTGGATTACCGCACATATTAATCCGCTTTTTCACTGTAAAAGATGCAGCTACTGCACGAAAATCAGTTGTTTATGCAACTTGGATTATCGGAATCTTCTATGTTATGACGATCTTCCTTGGTTTTGGCGCAGCAGCGTTTGTGGGCTTTGATACAATCATTGCAGCAGATGCAGGTGGAAATATGGCAGCTCCTCTTCTAGCAAAAGCATTGGGCGGAGATTTCTTATTTGCCTTCGTATCAGCAGTTGCCTTTGCAACCATCTTAGCCGTAGTAGCTGGTCTAGTGTTAACAGCAGCTTCTGCCTTTGCACATGATTTCTACAGCCATATTCTACGCCGAGGTAAAGCAACAGAAAAGGAACAAATTGTAGCAGCTCGCTGGGCATCTGTAGGTGTTGCTGTATTGTCCATCATACTTGCTTTGTTTGCACAAAAAATGAACGTCGCGTTCTTAGTTGCACTCGCATTTGCTGTAGCCGCAAGTGCAAACCTACCAATCATTTTATTAACAATTTTCTGGAAACGCTTTAACACAACTGGCGCAATTACTGGAATGTTAGTGGGCTTGTTTACAGCTCTGATTCTTGTCGCTGTAAGTCCAAATGTGTGGTCGCCTGAAGTTGGAAAAGCCATCTTTGTTGGAAATCCACTAATTAATTTAACAAACCCAGGAATTATTTCGATTCCAGTTGGATTCCTTGCCGCCATTGTTGGTACGCTTGTTTCATCGAAAAAAGCCGATGCGAAGAAGTTCGATGAAATTGTCGTGAAAGCTAATACAGGAATTCACAATTCTATTAATTAAATTGATTTTCTAAAAAAACCTTATCGACGCGAATCCCTCCTTTTTATTAGGAGGGATTTTTTTTAGGCTTTCATCACAAGTGGACATATATCAGTAAAAGATAGACGTGGATTTTTATAGATATAGTGATATTGCTTAGTACAACTTCACTATTGGACACGTATAGATATAGTACGAGTGATATCTAAAGACATTGGGAGGAGTGGTACATTCAAGACATTTCCAAACTCAAGAGAGGAGGTGTTGAATTGACAGAGTTCACACCTTTTTTCACCATATTCTCATTTATATTAACGATGACACTAATTTTTTGGAGACCTAAAGGAATAAACGAAGCAGTACCAGCAGCGCTTGGAGCCATTCTCGTTTTATTGAGCGGGAGTGTAACGATTACAGATTTAGGTGAAATTGCAAATAAAGTTAGTGGTGCCGCTCTAACAATCATTTCAACAATGGTGATGGCAATTGCATTAGAAAGCTTTGGATTCTTCCATTGGATTGCGACAAAGCTTTTAATAGCAACAAAAAATTCCGGAATCCGATTGTTTTGGCTGACAAACTTACTGTGTTTTTCAATGACGCTTTTCTTAAATAATGATGGAAGCATCCTTATTACAACACCGATATTAATTATGGCGTTAAAATATGTAGGGTTAAAACCGCATCAGCAAATTCCCTATCTCATAAGCGGAGCAATTATTGCCACAGCCTCAAGTGCAGCGATTGGTGTAAGTAACATCGTGAATCTCATCTCCCTTGAAATTATCGGGTTGGATTTGTATCTCCAAACAGCGATGATGTTTGTTCCCGCAACTCTTGGGTTGTTATTCCTAACCTGTCTCCTCTTTTTTATCTTTTTTAAAAGCTTACCTAAGAGCCTTCCAATTAATACGAATCAACTAAGCTATTTAGCATTTACACGACTCCATCCACTGCAATTCAAGCAAAATGAGGCTCAATTAAAAAAGGAACCAAAACTTTTGATTCTTGTTATCGCGTTTATTATTTTGGTCAGAATCAGTTTATTCGTCGCATCTTATTTTGGGATTCCAGTATCAATCGTATCCATGGTTTGTTCTATTATATTACTGGGTTGGAGATGGTATGTGTTAAAGATAAGCCCTTTGGATATGTTTAAAAAGACTCCGTGGCACATTTTCATTTTTGCTTTCAGCATGTACGTAATTATTTTTGGACTACAAAATATTGGATTAACTACAAAGCTCATTCATTATCTTGAACCTCTTGTTTCTACTAGTCTACTCCATGCCAGCTTAATAATGGGGACCTTAACCGCTGTCCTTTCCAATATGTTTAATAACCACCCTGCCTTAATGATCGGCACATTGGCACTTTCAGAGATGGGACTTGACCCACTTACTGTAAAAACCATTTATTTAGCGAACATTATTGGAAGTGATATAGGCTCGCTCTTACTGCCAATCGGAACGTTGGCATCCATGATTTGGATGCATATTCTACGGCAGCACAAAATAAAAATAACCTGGAAACAATATATAAGTGCCACGATCATCACCATACCTTTAGCAACTTTTTTCACATTAATTTGTCTGTATTATTGGATAAAGCTCGTCTTTTATTAAAAAATACCAATGAGTTCGACTCATTGGTATTTCTATTTAAGGCATATGAACGGTTTTTAAATGCATAAGTTTCCAGAAAACTGTCTCTCCTCCAGCAGTGGTCAAATTGACAATATTATTATTTATATTCTTCACTAAACCAACCTTACTTGGATTATCGCCTAAATCAAAGACGAGTAGCTTTCCTTCGTATTTTTTTAATTGCTCCTCAAACGAACGAGCTAATGGAATGCTTGAAGGTACAACCGGTAAAACGGTATTACTAAGTGTATAGGGCGTTAATGCATTCGAATATGGAATTAACCATTTTAAATGCTGCATTGAAACAAATACATTTTTATAGACAGGGGAGTAAAAAACAATATAATCATTGAGCACACTCGTAATATAGCCGTGGATAGATCGATTCCCAGTTACAAAAATTTCTAAAAATTGCCCTTTAGCATTGTTTAAAATTTTTCGATACGAAATCGTTTCCTTTTCATTTTGAAAGGGCATATCAAAAGTTGGTTTTTCGATTATTTCTGGATTCGTTTTAAGCGTCCGTTCACATATATTATGCAAATGCATAAGTGGAATGTATAAATAATTATGACCATCAAACAGGACGATTATATCTAGTCCAGAATCAATTAATAAGCCTGTAAAATTGGTCCTTCCAGATATTTCAATTTCAACTTCTTTTCCTAAAAGATTTTTCATAACCGCTTTTTCTCCCTCCCTTCTAATTAGGAAGTTAGTTAAAATGGTGCATCAGTAATATCACTAATGCACCATCAGTTATAAGGGATATTGGTATGTTGTAAAAACATTTGTTTAGCTTTAGTTTTTGCCTTTCCAAACATAATCGATTGTTTTGACAACTTTTTCGCGACGATAATCAGAGCGGCTTGATTTACTTGAAGAGGATGATTTTTTGTACTCTTTCTCCTTGCTTTTGTTGCTTTCATTATTTTTAGAGGAATTATCTTGGTTGCTGGAATTTTGTGCAGATTGATTATTGTTATTGTTATTATCATTGTTTTGACTGTCGTCACTATCGTTATTTTGACTTAACGATCCCTTCGGTCCAGAACTAATGCTTCGAATATGATAAGGATGAATACGTAAAACTTCCTGATTGCTTACCAGAGTGTAGTGACCTCCTGCATTTTCAACTAATACACCTTCCATAGCCTCTGGGCCACCACGATTAATCGATACCCATTTATGAGCCATGTGTTGAAATACATTATGGAAGTCGGATGCTTCAATGATTTCAGGATATGTTACCTCCTGTTGATTGCTATTATTATTATTTTGCCCACCATTTTGGTTATTGTTATTGTTATTGTTATTGTTATCCTCGTATTTGCTCACACTTTTAACATGGTATACATTAAAATACACGATGCCATCATCTTCTGTGTATAGGATGATGAAATCATCAGATACTCCTAGTAGTGTCCCGTATTTTGATTCTGGGCCACCTTGGTTAATTTGAATCGTTTCGTTAACTAGATTGCTAATAAGGCCGATGAAATCGTCTGCCTCAAAAAATTCAATGTCCTCTTCTTCTACTTGAGTCGTTTGTGTTGAGTTTGTTTTTGAATCCTCACTAATACTTTTCACATGCTTTGCTTGATAATAGATGACAGTATTATTATTACTATTGTCATCGCTTTGTTGATTGTTATTATTTTGTTGATTATTGTTGTTATTACTATTGCTGTTATTATCGTTACTATTGTTATTATTATCGTTATAAGCATAAAGAGTTACGTAGTCACTTTTTACATCTAGTAACATCCCAGTTTTGGATTCTGGTCCCCCTCGATAAATAGTCACGATTTTTCCTTTTAGAGACTCAAGAAACGCGTGATATGATTCAGCAAGGTCATTGTTCATAATTATCCTCCTTGTCATATATCCATAATGGTTATTTATAATGCTTATATTACGTTTCATAGGTGTCCATTGACCTAATGAACATGCCTAATTATGAAAAAATTTTTTCCGCACATATTATGAATCAATCAAAAATTGATAATTGACGTTTTATATAGGTGCTTCTGGCTTTAATATAGCGGGCTATGAAATCTGGTTCATTATCAAATTGATTAATTCTCTCCTTTAAATATGGATCTTTAAGGACATAAGGACGAATTTTTGAAGCAAGCCCCTCAACTTTTGGAATCAAATACTCTGTAGTAAATTGATTATTCATGATTTCTAAAAGCAAGGTTTTGTAGTATTTTCGATAGGAATCCACATCAAGAATTCTTGCTGTTAATGTATTAAAGCCCTGTATTCTAACATAATCTTCATTCATGTATTTTCCATTGACATCCCTCCCCCATGTTGCATCATAATCCCAGGGAATCATTTCAAATTGTCCAGTAACGCCATTTCGATATAATGCATAATTATGCACAAAACCATCATAATTCTGGGTGAAGACTACTCCAGCTAACCATCTAAGGTATTGCTCAACATTTATATATTTTTGTATTTCAACTTCGAATTCTGCTCGTAGTATTGTATTAATATTCAAAATCATTTCCTGTAAGTAATAATTGTCCTTATCTGTGCCATTCTTTCTTTCATACCCGCTATCTAATGACTTCTTTACTTCCTTATCTAAGTCGCTCATTAACGAGAAATTGGCATCGCCATCAACTGCATAAAAAATCGCTCCTGATGGCAATTTTCGCGATGCAAGATAATGCTCATCGACAGATTCTAATTCAAGATAAACACCTTCATTTTTTCCGTTTATTTTCAAAAAAACATGTCTGGATTGTGGTGAAAGTGTTCCAATCTCTGAAAAAAAGTCCAATGATAATTTGTTTCTAATCAATGATGGATCACTATACTCTGAATTGAGATGGAGTTCTTTGGCATTGCGATATTTTGCAGGTTTTTTAAAGCATACATGGTAAGATTTTTTCTTAGATTTGCGAATATGAGAGCCACGATAAGCGAGATCAATTTCAAGTTTTCTTTTATCAAAGGTTAATTTCGCCGGTAGAGGGTCATCACACCATATATCCCGTCTCATTTCACTAAGATCTAATGGGTGAATATAAAGATGATAAATCGGAATGGTACTGTTTAAATTATCCAAATCCATCATCCCTTTCGTTTTACTCTATACGTATGACTGTAACGAATAAATGACACTGCTGAAATTCATCTATTTTTTTCCTATCTAAACGAATGTCTCAGACAATTGGTTAAATTTTGCGTACTCTATAAAAGGGAAAAGAACTAGATAGGCTTTTATGTATTTCTAAATTGATAATTTAGTTCATTTTTCAATAGAAAATTTAAATAAGGAGGTTTCTTTAGTGGGATTTTTCTCATGGGATGAAATATTAAGAGCAGCTGAAGGAGCAAACAAAAGGGGTCTAAGAGATTTTATGTTCCAAGACCCAAATGCCAAGGGGCGGACTCGAAAACACGAATCAGATGAACATAGTCATAATGAGGAAAGCATTGAGGATCAAACTTCAACGGAAAGTGCACATTTGCGCACATCCAGTATGCGGAAAAGTACTCGGCGTAGTACTCGCAAAAGTACTCGGAAATCTACTCGGCGCAGTACTCGCAAAAGTACGCGACGCTCAACTCGGAAATCTACTCGGTGCAGCACTCGCAATAGTACGCGGCACTCAACTCGGAAATCTACTCGGCGCAGCACTCGCAATAGTACGCGGCGCTCAACTCGGAAATCTACTCGGCGCAGTACTGGTCCTAAACATGGTCCTCTACACCGCCGTAGTTCACGGAAAAGTACTCGGCGTTCTACTCGCCGGAGCTCTCGTTGCACTACTCGAAAATCTACTCGAAGGAGCACCCGCCGCTCTTCTCGCTGCAGCACTCGAAAATCCACTCGTCGGAGCTCTCGTTGCTCTTCTCGCTGCACTACTCGGAAATCCACTCGGCGCAGCACCCGCCGTTCTACTCGTCGCAGCACTCGGAAATCCACTCGTCGGAGCTCTCGTTGCTCTTCTCGCTGCACTACTCGGAAATCCACTCGTCGGAGCACACGCCGTTCTTCTCGCCGCAGCACTCGAAAATCCACTCGTCGGAGCTCTCGTTGCTCTTCTCGCTGCAGTACTCGGAAATCTACTCGTCGACGCACTCGCCGTTCGACTCGTCGGAGCACTCGAAAATCCACTCGTCGGAGCTCTCGTTGCTCTTCTCGCTGTAGTACTCGGAAATCTACTCGTCGGAGCACCCGCCGTTCGACTCGTCGCAGGACTCGGAAATCCACTCGTCGGAGCTCTCGTTGCTCTTCTCGCTGCAGTACTCGGAAATCTACTCGGCGCAGCACACGCCGTTCTACTCGTCGCAGCACTCGCCGTTCGACTCGTCGGAGCACTCGGAAATCCACTCGTCGGAGCTCTCGTTGCTCTTCTCGCTGTAGTACTCGGAAATCTACTCGTCGGAGCACCCGCCGTTCTACTCGTCGCAGCACTCGTCGTTCTACTCGTCGCAGCACTCGTCGTTCTACTCGCCGCAGCACTCGCCGTTCTACTCATCGCAGCACTCGCCGTTCTACTCGCCGCAGCACTCGCCGTTCTACTCGCCGCAGCACCCGCCGTTCTACTCGTCGCAGCACCCGCCGTTCGACTCGTCGCAGCACTCGCCGTTCAACACGTAGATCTTCAAGTTGTTCAACGAGACGGGCGTCACATTCAAAAAACAAAAAAGATTGTCAAAAACCGACCTATTATAAGTATCAAAAAAGATATTGGAAAGATCAAAATATGTGGGCACTCAGATTGTGTAATGACAAAGAATAAAAATAAAAAGCTTGTCGAGAAAATTTTTCTCTACAAGCTTTTTTTGAGGGATCATTTGTATACTGAAAAAAGAGAGCAAGTCTGCTCTCTTCAATAATGATTCTTATTCAGCGTCAAATACTCGAACTTCTTTCATTGCATCGCCATTCTTCATTTTTAGGACTGTATCCATTCCACTTGTTACTTTGCCAAAAACAGTATGAACACCATTTAAATGTGGTTGAGGTTCATGAACGATAAAGAATTGGCTACCACCTGTATCACGACCAGCATGAGCCATTGAGAGGCTTCCTGCTTCATGTTTATGTGGATTTCCTACTGTTTCACACTTAATTGTATATCCTGGGCCACCCATACCTGAACCAGTTGGGTCTCCGCCTTGTGAAACGAAGCCAGGGATTACGCGGTGGAAGATAACACCATCATAAAAGCCTTCATTTGCTAATTTTTCAAAGTTTGCTACTGTATTTGGTGCTTCATTTGGATAAAATTCCAATTCGATTTTATCGCCATTTTCCATTACTATGTATCCTTTTTTCGACATTTATAACATCTCCTTATGTAAAAATCACGTTTATCATACCATTATTTTAGCTTGAAGACAAAAATTGAACATTAACCTTTTATCAAACTTGGTAATTCGCTATAGATAGAAACAATATCATCAAGTTTCATTCTGACTAGACCGCTTGAAGATGGAGCGACAAAATCTGTGGTTCCCTTGACCACAGACTCGGCTTGAACACCCCAGTCTATGTCCCTTTTTCCACTATACTCTTGGTAAACCCCTTTTCCAACAAAGCAAACAATTTCTGGTTTATATTGACTTATTTTTTGAATTAGTACCTCGCGCCCTTTTCTGAACTCATCCTTTGTAATCTCATCTGCCGCTTTCGTTGGTCGTTGGACGATATTGGTTAATCCATATCCAAGATGCAGCAGCCGAGAATCCTCTTCAGGCATATATTTTCTTTCCGTCATGCCCGCCTTATGTAAAATAGTCCAAAAGCGATTATTCGGATTAGCAAAATGATGCCCTGTTTCACTTGACCGAAGACTTGGATTAAAGCCAACAAACAACACCGAAAGCCCTTCCTTGATGTGATCTTCGATTGGTTTTAACATTTCTCCACCTCCTCTTCCACTATTACCATTTAAATATTCTATAAACAAGTCCTGACTCCAAAAAACACTCTCCATTCACTATGAAGCTAGTGTTTAGTTCTTTAGTCCGCTCAATCTTAAGTCCTCATATTAAATTTTTTCTCTCATAAACTTAAAGGAGACGCAACTATTTTTTAAAAAATATATAAATATTTACCATATAGAAATGATAATGGTCTATAATATTGTCTAGTTTGTTACAATTCATGAAAAAATGAGGAGTTTTGCAATGACCACGTTAAAACCAATATCACCCCTTTATGACCCATGGGAAGCCTATTTGGATATAGATGAAAACGGAAAACTAATGTTAACCAATATTGAATTTACTACGACGAATCTTTGCAATATGCGATGTGAGCATTGTGCCGTTGGCTACACATTACAAACAAAAGACCCTAGTGCTGTGCCTGTTGGTCTCCTTTTAAAAAGATTAGATGAAATTCCTACTCTACGGGCGTTAAGCATAACTGGCGGAGAACCGATGTTATCCCTCACATCTGTTAAAAATTATGTCGTACCCCTACTCAAATATGCACATGAACGTGGTGTCAGAACCCAAATCAACTCAAATTTAACCATGGATTTACAACGCTATGAATTAATCATACCTTATTTGGATGTCCTACATATCTCGCATAACTGGGGAACGGAAGAGGATTTTGCAACAGCTGGCTTTGCGCGAATGGAACATAAACCAAGCTTTACCCAACGTGTAAAGTATTTTGAGCGGATGATTGAAAATAGCCGGGCTCTAGTGAAAGCTGGCGTCACCGTTTCTGCAGAAACGATGCTGAACAAACGGACACTCCCATTTTTGGAAAAGATCCATCGGCAAATTGTTGATGACATGCTTTGCCAACGGCATGAAGTGCACCCAATGTACCCAAGTGATTTCGCTAGCAATCTAGAATACTTAAAAATCGATGAAATAAGACAGGCCATTCACCATTTACTTGATATTCGAGATGAGAATGTTTGGATGCTATTCGGAACTTTACCCTTTTATCCCTGCAGCTCGAACAAAGAGGATTTGCAATTGTTAGAGCGGATTTATCGAAGTAAAAACGTCACAGTCCGTAACGACCCTGATGGTCGCTCACGTTTAAATGTTAATATATTTAATGGCGATATTATTGTGACCGATTTCGGGGATATTCCCCCATTAGGAAATGTAGTTAATACCAGATTACAACAGGCATATGATCAGTGGGCAAACACCCCAATCGCCAAACAGCTTTCCTGTCATTGTCCAGAGGTTGCTTGTTTAGGACCAAATGTACTAGTTAAAGAGCGGTACTATCCTAATGTTGATTTTACGAAGCTTCATACTAATATTAAAAAATAGAGCAAAAGGCAGAGACCACTTTGGTCATCTGCCTTTTGCCCGTTTGATTTTATATTTTTTGTAATACTTTCTTGTTTGTGATTTTTAGTTCTACCTTTTTTATTTCTGGTAATAGAACCGATGAAACAGATGTTTGCTTTATACTATCCAACCATTTTGCGAAAGCTTTCATTGTACTGACGAAATCTTTTTGATAAGTCTTGCTGACCTCATCTGATGCAAACACTTCTAGAAGGATGGATCTCCATAAAGCATCATTACATTGTGACCATTCTTGTAAAGAAGACTGCTCAAGTACTTCTCTTAGGAAATACAAGCTATTTCTATATTTTCTAACAGTACCTTCTCCTTTACCAATCGTTTTTTCTTTGAAAAAGGTAACCATATCTGTAGCGTAAAAATTACTAATAGTGGTTGGAGTAAACCCTAAATCCTCATAAAAAGGAATATCTTCTCTTTCAACAATGATGGCTTTGAATGGATTTTCAATCTCAATAAACCCACTTTTGCGACTTGCACCACCAGTGACAAATGGAGATAGCGGTAAACCTAAAATTTTCCGAACAGAATTCAAATCAGCCGTAACCTTAATCTCATCTGTTTGCTTCATCACTTGTTGATATATATTTTGCTCCACTTGCTTTAACCACGACAAAGCTAATTCTACTTCACCATCTTCAATTAACTGCCTGATCGAGCGATTATTATATTTTGGAATGGAGACATTTATCTCCTCAAATAAGTTCGTTTGAGCATAGTTGGAATAATAGAACGGTGCATCCTGACTCATTTGTACAAAGTAATTCTTTATTTGGGCTTGAATCGGACTTTTAATTACATTTGTCCTTTCAGAATCAAATTGTAGCGCTAAAATCGCCTTTTTTAAGATTTCTTTTAATTGTTCTGTTTTCTTTTTGTCAAAGCTCGTTATGATCAGTTTGTTTTGTTGGATTGAAAGGGTAGCAAAGACTTCAGCAATAACCACCTCGTCAGCAATTTCACTATCCTGATATTCGCGCCAATTTCCGGCCCAGGAATATCCTTTCAGACTACTATCGGCTTTATCTACAATAAAATCCTTATTCTCTTGTAAGAATGAATGAAGCAATACTTCATTAAGGATATGATATTCCAGTATGTATTGATGAATTTCCTGTTCTGTTTTATCCTCAGGTTTTTGAGCGTAGTCATTACCTAGCAATACAGCTAATATTTCAGGATAATAATCAAACAAAATCTTATCCGCAGGCGTATTTTCTTTTTGAGCAAGCTGTCGTACCAGCTCTAATGCATTCATTAAATGGATTGGACCTTTAAAAATTCTGACTCCATTAAAATAGTCGTTTCCTTCAAAGCTCTCTATTAATCCTAATGTTCCATACCAAGGGGAAAAGGCGGGAATATTTTCTCTTATTTCCGGAACAGTATACTGGTCTTTCGATAGCATGTCTTCAAATACAACCTTGTTTCCATCCTTGTTTACAGCCTCAACTAGTTTCATCTTTAGACCTGTCCAATGATTTGCCATCATTTTTTCCTCATGTGATAGCCTAAACTGTTGTTCCTGATAAAACCATTCTATTCCTCTTAAACCATTAGTAAATCGATGGCAAAAATATAGCCAAAATCGGAAAAATCCATCTCGTATATCAGCAGGAACTAACCTATTTGTTCTTATATGAAACTCTCTTTCTAGTTGTCGAAAATGATCACGAGAGATGTTAGACTGAAAAAACACTCTCATTCGATCAACTAGTGCATTCTTTTGCTGGAAGAAGCGCTCCTCTTTGACCTCTTGGATTTGAATGACTTTTTTCTTATTTAAACAACATTTCTTATACTTTTTTCCACTTCCGCATGGACACGCGTCGTTTCGATTAACACTCACTTAAAATCAAACCTTTCTGTACGCAACAATAGTTTTCAAAATATATTAAATTTTCTTTCATTATAACAAAATCTTATCTTTTTGTTGTTCTATTTTTTTACTCTCCTAAAATATGCTACTATTAATTTTGATTTTATAACGAAGAGGAGATTCATTCATGCTTGGTATACTAACGGCAATTCTAATTATTGGGTTTTATGTTAGCAAAAAAAATAAAATAATAAAGTATAAACACATCTTATGTATTGGAGCTACACTTCTGTTCATTGGCATATTTAGCGGATGTACAGGTACGGATACATCGATGGAGAAGGAAGCTCCTAAAGAGACTGAACAGAAAACACCTTCTAACAATTTAACAGAAGATAATAGGTCTAATCAATCAAAAGAAGAAATTGGAAACTCACAGATAAATGGTCTTAAGGCGAAAGTGCTATCTGTAACTGATGGCGATACGATTAAAGTTCAATTAGAGAATGGAACAACGGAAAAGGTTCGCTTGATTTTGATAGACACACCAGAAACCAAACATCCAAGACTTGGTGTACAGCCATTTGGGAAGGAGGCATCAAGTTTTACTACAAAAGAATTAACTGATAAAAATATCACACTAGAACTCGATGTCGAGGAACGAGACCAGTACGGAAGACTATTAGCCTATGTTTGGATTGACAATACACTTTATAATGAAGTTCTAATTAACGAAGGACTTGCACGAGTTGCGGTCTTTCCGCCTAATACGAAGTATGTCGATCGTTTCCGCGAGGCTCAGTCTAAAGCCCAGAAGGCTGGGATTGGAATTTGGAGTATTGAAGACTATGTCCAAAATGATGGGTATGATTCTGATCAAACTGGAACCGAGCCGCCAGCGGCTAATTCCAATTCAAATGCTTCAGGATCCTCGGGCTCCTACATTAACGATCCAAGTGATGATCAGGAAACTAACCTAGACTGCAAAGAAAAAATAAAGGGAAATGCTAACAGTCATATCTACCATGTACCTGGTGGTCGATACTATGAAAAGACTACAGATAATATTGTTTGGTTTTGTTCCGAAGCTGACGCTCAATCTGCAGGATACCGAAAATCGCAACAATAATAAAGTCAAATTTATCACAGCCAAGAAAAAGAACCGGTCATTTTATTGCTTAAATGACCGATTCCTTATTCAAAATCCAACTTGGGACATCGCGACTTCTTACCTACTGCGCTCTAAGAAGATCAAACAAGCTTAATGCAACCACCTTTGTTGCTTTAATTAAATCATCAATTTTTACGTGTTCATCAGCTCGGTGCCCATTGGCCTCAAGTAAAGTTCGCGGTCCTGCTCCAAACAAGACAACAGGAATCCCCACTTCATAAAAATGCCTAGCGTCTGTATACAACGGAGAGCCTTGAACCAACAAATCCCCTTCCATCACAAGACCCCAATTCCGTTTAAATGCTTGAAGAAGTGGGAGCGTTTCAGGAACTGGCCCAAAGCTTTTGGCTAACAAAACTCGTTTTATTTCGACTGTAATGCCAGGAAATTGCCCTGCAACTTTATTAATAACAGAGACAAGCTCTTGTTCTGTAGCTTCAGCGTCTTCCTCCGGAATTAGCCTTCTGTCAATGCGAATCGTACATTCGTCTGGTACAACATTTGTATTGATACCACCATTAATCTTACCCACTACTAAGGTAGGGGATTGGATACCAGGCACCTTAGACTCCGTTTCCGTTAATGATTTTCGATAGTTGTACAATTCTGTGAGAACGGCTGTCATTGCCTCCAATGCATCATGTCCAAACTGAGGCTCTGCCGCGTGGGCTTGCTTCCCTTTAAGTTTAACCTCTAGGTGTAGACAGCCGTTGTGAGCATTGACAATTGAATACGTGAAACCCGGACAGACAGCAAGATCCGGTTGGATTAACCCCTTTTCTAGCAACCACTTCGGTCCGACCTCGCCACCCGTTTCTTCATCAAAGGTGAAGGCTAAGGATATTTTTCCTTGAAGTGCATCAGCCACTTCACGTAAAGCAAGCACCGCAAAAGTGTAGGAGGCTATATCTGATTTAGAAACCGCCGCTCCTCTCCCATAAAGCTTTCCATCGATGATATCACCACCATAAGGATTCATCCTCCAGCCAGTTCCTGGGGGCACAACATCACCATGCGAATTCAACGTGATTTCAAGACCATTTTTCTCGTTAAAAACCTCATACGCCACAACATTTGCGGCTCTTTTCATCCCAACACGGTTTAGGGCATCTGTTGGGAGCTCATGAAACGAGACTTGTTTAAATTGGTAGGATTGTAGTTTAGCCTTAATTTTTTCAGCAATTCCGATACAATCTCCTGGAGGGTTATCCGATGGAATCTTGACCAGTTCCTGTAAGAATGCAATTAATTCGGTATGATTTTCATCAATGATATCGATTAGCTTCCTCTTAAAATTAGGCAAAACTGTACCTCCTTAATATGACTTTTCTCGTTCTAAATCCTCTCTAAGAACAACAAATCTTTGAAACCCATATGGCGGTCTAGGCTCTGTGTAAACCTTTCCTTTTGAATGAGGAATCTCCTCCACCACGGTTTCCCACGTTCGATTTTGTGATTCAAATTCTACCTCACTTAGCTGCGGAAACCGCTCCAATATCTTTAACCCAATTTGATAGATTAGTTGTTGAATCGAATTTGTATCCAGCACATGGAAAACAGAAGATGCAATATCACTTATCTGTTCTGCCAGTACAAACCCATTTGGATTTTCAACAACCACATCTCTAGGCTCTTGATATTTCCAATTTATATTTAAATAAATAAACAATGGCCGATTTGAATCCTCTGGAAGTGTCGTATATTGATCCTGTACAAAGCCAACAAAGGAATTGCCGCTAATTTTTATGAGTTGAAGGTCCTTAATTCCACTACGATGATCAATTAGCTTTATTCCGTTATCCTCACGAGCAACTTCAATCGTTGCGAATGATTTTTCATTTCGGGATTTTTTAAATACAAGTGAACTAGCTTGGAGGGTATGTTTTTCAATACAATTCGTCGGTAAAAATGGAATCTCATCAGCAGTGATTTGAACTGTCTCCATTTGTGGATAGGTTTTGAGAAATTGATTTGCAACGTAGTAGAGAAATCCATCAATCGTACTGCCCTTAAACTTTGCAAGATGTCTTTGAATAAAATTTTTCATTGAATCAGTGGCAACCACTAACTGATTATCTCCCTCGGTAAAGGATGATAAAAATTGATTTCCGCCGATTGCAACATGACAATTCAGTCCGAATAAAATATTTTCTCTTCCATTAACAGTTGATTCAGGAATCTGTTGAACACTTGATAACGGTGTACCATAAGTACGATATGCATACACCTCACCCTTCCCATAATACATCACCCGATTTGGCACAATTATTCGCTCCCCTATCCATTAGTTTGATTTTTTCTTATAGCCCCTTTCATAAAAATATGAATGGTTCATGAATGCTATTCCATAACCTTCACGGTTATTTGTTTACACTAGCAATCTCTCAAAACAAAAGCATTATAATCTAGTGCTTAGATTCTCAATCCGTTTCAATAGTCTTGCTATGGATTGATCGGCTTCGTGCAAAATAACGTTTTTATCCATTGTTTTCATTAGCCGATTTTCCATGACAATTTTCCCATTAATGATCGTTGTCTCAACATCTGCCCTCGTTGCAGAATAGACAAGACGAGAGATTGGACTTACCCCAAAGGAAGGATAGACATGAAAATCTTGAAGATTCAATATGACCACATCCGCTTTTTTTCCCACCTCCAGGCTTCCAATTTCAGTTTCGAGGCCCATCGCTTTTGCCCCGCCAATTGTTGCCATTCGGAACACTGTTTCTGCATCCATGACAGTGGGTCCGTGAAATGATTTTTGAATAATTGCTGCCAGTCTCATTTCATTAAACATATCAAGATTGTTGTTACATGGGGCTCCATCAGCACCAATACTGATCGATATTTGACGATTAATTAAATCCGGTATCTCGGCGATTCCAGATGCCAGCTTCAAATTAGAACCTGGACAATGACTTACCTTTACCCCTCTTTCCTTAATAATTCTTTTTTCAGCCTCGTTTAACCAAACGCAATGAGCTAAGATGAGACTTGGCGACGCTAAGCCGATATGATCCAAATACACAATATTTCGCATCCCTCGTTCGTGCTCAACAAGCTTGATTTCAGCTTGGTTTTCTGAAGCATGCGTGTGAACCTTAACATGATAAAAGGATGAAAGGTCCCTTACATTGGTTAACAGGGGCTCCGTACAAGAAACCACAAAACGCGGGCAAAAAGCATATTGGATTCGACCATGATCATAGTTGTGCCATTTTTCTAGCAAATCAACACTTTGTTGAAGCGAATCAGCTGTACTTTCCAATAGCTGTGTCGGGACTTCTGACCCATGATCCATCATCACCTTTCCTGAAATGGCCCGAATTCCACTATCCGCCATCGCGAGAAAGGCGGAAGAAGTATGATGTACGGTTTCCATATCAACAATTGAGGTGGTACCACTTTGAATCAATTCACCAATTCCGAGCATGGCAGAGTAATAAATCGATTCTGGATCATGAGCGGCTTCAAGTGGCCAAATTCTTTGTTTTAACCAGTCTAATAATTCAAGATCATCGGCCTGACCACGAAACAACGTTTGACATAAATGGATGTGAGTTTGAATAAATCCTGGTATCACAGTTTTCCCTGTTCCATCGATGATTTTGTCAACTGGATCGGAAATGAGATTTTTCCCTATTGCCTCTATTCGTTCATTCTCAATTAACAAATCTCCATATAAGATTTCGTTTTCAGGGTTCATGGTAATGATTTCCGCATTTTTTATTAGGATTCTCACGTAATTCCCCTCACCTTTTCTTGTTTTTCGATAAGCTTCACATCGTTTAAGATTGTTCAGCGATGCCAATGTGCCGAAAGGTGTTAACGTCGAATAAACCAAGATCAGTTAATTTAAGCTGCGGTATGACAGGGAGTGCAAGAAATGAAAGGGTTAGAAATGGATTGAATTGCTGCGAAGCCCCTAATTCTTTTAGTGCTACATTAATATGATTTAATTCCTTATAAACAGTTGGATAGCTATTTTCTGAAATAATTCCCCCGATCGCTAAAGGTAGCTTAGCAAGTACTTTTCTATTGGCAACTACCATTAGCCCTCCGTTGATTTCTTGTAGCTGATCAATCGCAAAAAGAATGTCTTCATCATTCGTTCCAGCCACAATCACATTATGGGAATCATGGGCGATGGTTGTGGCAATCGCACCAGTTTTTAAATTTAAGCCTTTTACAATTCCGAGTCCAATATTCCCGGTTTGTTTATGCCTTTCAACGACCGCGATTTTTAAATAATCTTTACTAGTCGAAGGGACAAAATTCCCTCCTTCTATGTCTACCTCCGCCAAAATGCGCTTCGTGATTAAGCTGTTAGGTATAATCTCGATGATATTCGCATTACACCCTTTAGTCATTGGAATTTGCAGATCATTAACAGTTAATTTGTTTATTTTTACAGACTGTCGCAAAGCTTGATTTTGCTTTACTTCCTGATTTCCCAAATACGTCCCGTTCACAGCTACTAGTACACCAGCACTATACACGGACTCAATGTTTATCGTTGGTAAATCATCCAAAATGAGAAAATCCGCATCATATCCAGGGGCAATAGCTCCTTTACTAGAAAGTCCAAAGCATTCAGCAGCATTAAGAGTAGCCATTCCTATAGCTGTAATAGGATCTATTCCTTTTTTTATCGCCAGTCTCACACTGAAATCAATACTGCCTTCTTCGATTAAATCATCAATATGTTTATCATCTGTTCCAAATAAACAGCGCCTAGCATTTTTGGTTGTAACTGCCGTAATTATATTAGAAAGATCCTTTGCCACCGACCCTTGTCTAATGATTAAGTACATCCCTCTTTGTAATCTTTCTTGTGCTTCTTTTCTCGAGACAGCCTCATGATCTGTATTGATCCCTACGGCCATATAAACATTTATCGCATCCCCCATTAAACCAGCAGCGTGACCATCAATTTTTTTACCAAAATGATGTGCACTAACAAGCTTATTAACCATTTGCTCATTTGAGTGGAATACAGACGAATAGTCCATTACCTCTCCAAGCCCTAAAACTCTCGGATGCTGATAAAATGGGGCTAGATCATCGGCCAATAGGGTAGCCCCTGCATTTTCAAAAGTTGTTGCTGGAACACACGAAGGAAGCATGACATATACATTCAAGGGGAGATTATCAGAGCTATCAAGCATAAATTTAATCCCTTCAGTGCCTGCGACATTGGCAATTTCATGTGGATCCGCAATCACTGTCGTTACCCCATGGGGAAGAACAACCTTAGCAAACTCTGCAGGTGTAACCATAGATGATTCAATATGGACATGTCCATCAATAAAGGAGGGACAAATATATTTATTTCGTGCATCGATTTCATTTATTCCTTCGTACTGTCCAAGACCAACGATGCAACCATCTACAATCGCTACATCGGCTTTTAATAGCTCCTGATTGAACACATCAACCACGTGACCATTTTTAATGACTAAATCAGCTTTTTTCCGTTTCGCTGCAACTTCAATTCTCCGTTTTATTGACTGAGAATTTAATCCCATAAGAGTCCGCCTCCTTTATAAACACTCACTATAAAAAATACCCTCTTTCTTTTGTTATATTTAACAATAAAAAAAAAGCACCAGAGGGCGCTTTTTTTGTAAGATAATCTACATTATTTTTTCAACATTTCAAAAACTTGCTCAACGTCCTTATCGCCACGTCCTGATATATTGATAATGATGATCTGGTCTTTTGATAAGGTTGGTGCAAGTTTCAATGCATAAGCAACTGCATGAGAGCTTTCTAAGGCAGGGATAATACCTTCAAGCTTCGATAATACTTGAAAGCCATGTAATGCCTCCTCACCTGTAACTGAAACATATTCAGCACGTGAGGTTGTTTTTAAATAGCTATGCTCTGGACCGGCTTCAGGATAGTCTAAACCAGCTGCAATAGAGTAGGTCGGCATCGGATTACCTTCTTCATCCTGAAGTACTAAGCATTTGAAGCCATGAAGCTCCCCTGGCTTCCCTTCTGTCAAGGTTGCCGCTTCTTGTGGTTCGACACCAATTAAGCGTACATTTTCATCAGGCAGATATTCTGCAAATGCTCCTATAGCATTGCTTCCACCACCGACACAGGCAAGTACTGCATCTGGAAGTTTTCCTTCCTTCTCTAAAATTTGCTTTCTACTCTCTTTGCTAATAACGGACTGAAAATGCTTGACCATTAACGGGAACGGATGCGGCCCTACAGCCGAACCTAATAAATAAAATGTATTTTCATAGTTTTGAACTAAATCAGCAAATGCTTCATCAACAGCATCCTTTAGACGGGCTTGTCCTTTCGTAACCGCAACGACCTTTGCACCCAACAATTCCATCCTGAACACATTCAATGCTTGGCGCTTTGTATCCTCTGCACCCATATAAATCGTGCAATCCATACCAAACATCGCACAGGCAGTAGCAGTCGCCACCCCATGCTGTCCTGCACCAGTTTCAGCGATTACACGCTTTGCTCCCATTCGCTTCGCCAATAAAATTTGACCTAAAACATTATTTATTTTATGTGATCCCGTATGGTTTAAATCTTCACGCTTTAAATAAATTTTTGCACCGCCTAATTCATTTGTTAGACGTTCAGCAAAATAAAGCGGATTTTCTCTGCCAACGTATTCTTTTAAATAATAGTTAAATTCTTCGTTAAAGTCTGGATCATCCTTGTATTTCAAAAATTGTTGTTCTAATATGTTTAATACATTCTGAAGTTCTACTGGAACAAAGCTACCACCAAATTCTCCGAAATAGCCTACCTTATCTTGACTAACTTGACTCATCTAAACTCATCTCCTTTAAAATGGTACAAATTCACGAGAAAATTATACCACTACACTTCATGATTATCTACATTATTTTCTGACTTTTCAAATTTAAAGAAAAGGATGAAGCTTTTCAGCACTACTTAGTCTGTAAAACCTCATCAATAATCATATCTAATTTTTCCAGGCTCTTTAAAGCTCGAGCTGGGTCGATTTGACGATAATGATGTAAACCGCCAGGTTCCTCGTCCATTTCATCGGCTAGTTTAATAATCGATTGCAGCTTAGTTCTGACAACCTCGCCCCCTGGAAGGAACGAATCAGTATGAAAAAGAATCGCCAACGAAATTTCCTTCGCTTTAACTGGATTTTCTCCGCATCGAATTAAAAGTTTATGTGCACGCTCCGCACCTTTTATAGCATGAATATCATTTTTTTTATATAACTCATAATCCCATCTTCCATCCTTATACCATGTGTAGTGGCCAATATCATGGAGGAAACCAGCTTTTGATGCAATATCTACATCCTCACCGGCTTGCTTTGCAAGGCTAAAAGCGTGGTACGCAACGGCAATAGCATGGACCAAGCCTGATCGAGTGATATATTTTTGTGCAATATGATGGTTGAAAAGATCAGTCAACTTCACATCTCTCATGATTTCACTTCCTTCATAGGTAAATTGGATATTTTTCCAAACACTAATATATAAGTATAGGAAAAAGGATAAATTTTTATAATTTTAACAAATTCTTAAAATATTTCAACCATTTACCCTTCCAAACCAATTATTATTTTATTTATATGTTCTAGACCCCATTTTGCCAATCATCCAAATAAAAAGGTAAACACAAAAAAGCCCTCTGGCACTTGCCAAAGAGCATTCATGTCATTAACATCTTAGGGGACCCAACCATAAACATCAGCCAATTCTTGCATCATTTTCATTTCATTTCATTTTTATTACTTTTGAAATGATGAATTGGTTTATGCAGATTAGCCAATGCGTGTTTGTTCCGCTAGAGGAATTCATTTTATTCAGTTTCTTCACACTAAATATTATGGTTCCTGACAAACACCTTTCCGATTTTTTAATCGAAGACTCACTCATCCTTCTGCAATTTTTTTCATTTAGTTCCGTTCCATTAATAGTATTAGATTTGAAGCCATTGACTTTTCTTTTATCGAAACAAGAAAATCAATTTTTTCAATTGCAGCTTCTTTTATTTACTCACTCTTCATTTCCACTTTTTGAATGGTTCACCATACAGTTAATAACAACTTTTCACCGATAGTTGTTATCACATATCTTCATCCACTTTGCCTAATTTCCATAGTTACAAAGAATTTCTTTACATTCTTTGGTTGGATTATAGGTTTAAAAGTGTTTCTGGTAGAATCCTTCTTTTCTACGTACATGTCTTATCATAGGTAGAAATTCCGTTTTCCTCCAGATGATGTTGAATATGCTTGTTAGGTGGAATCCTCTCATTTCGTTTCCATTGTAAGTAGTAAATAAATTTTTATTTTTGTGGACTGATTTCTTCCCACAAATTCTGCTGCATTTCTATGACCATCTTGGACAGGTAACCAGTGATCTAAAAATGCTCTTGATAAGGAATAAGTTACTCGTTCACTTACGGAACGAACACTTATATGGCTGAGTCTCCTAAGATGTTAACTGCTTTCTTTCTATGTCCTTAATATACCATAAATTCCAAACTATACATCGCTTAATTGTGACAAACTGATGAACATTTCTAACTCTTTAGAAAATTCTGCTTATTTTACTACTGTCACTGTTTTTCTGATTTTAATAGTGTTAACATGGTAGGTGTGATCTCGAAAAAACAATAAATAAAGGACATAGAATTCCTATGTCCTTCAACACTTTTGCTTAATTTGTTAAACCGCCGACTACGATCGTAATGCTCCAGCATTCCATATCGAGCATATCATTAAACTTCAAGGTGGATATTCTTAATTCATTAACATCAGGAGGCATTTTTACACCTTGTTGAATTAAATAATTAAGGAGTTGGTTTTGTGAGCTCTCTTCGATTCCTACTGAAGGAAGAAAATAAGTAATAAATGTATACTCATCCTCTTTCCAAACTTGCGTAATAATCGGCCGCCCATCCTTTAAATAATCGGAATTTTCCACAATTGTGTTAGAATTGTCATATTCATCTGCCTTGTTTAATAATGGCACACTGAATTTTCGGCTTCCCTCCATTGCATTTACCTCCAATTCTCTTTATCTTATTGCTCCTTACTAAATAATTTTTCAATTTATATAAATTCAAATATGTATTCAATTACATGGTCAGTTTAATTGTATAATAATTTTATAATTAGGAAGAATATCAAAATTGAATTTTTTAGGAAATCTTTCGGTACATTGATAATGCACGGCTACTAAACGGACATGGAGGACCTTATTTTGATAAAATACCCATATTTCTAAACTTAAGCGGACACAGGATCCCCTATTTAGATAAAAACCACTGAATAATCTTAATAAATTAACAAATAGCGAACCTGTTGTCCATTTAGCCTATCAAAACAGCACTTTTAGTACAAATAAAGGATCTGTTGTCCGCTTCCAAATAAAAAATGACTAACAAATTATCATACAATTTGTTAGTCATTTTTAATGTTTACTTTTTAGGAATGGTTAGTTTTCCTTTACTTCTAACACCCAATTAAATGGATCCTCAACGTTACCATATTGGATTCCTGTTAACGTATCGTAAAGTTTTTGGGATAACTCTCCAGTTTCTCCGTTATTAATGACAAGGTGTTCCCCATTCCAAGCTAATTCACCCACAGGAGAAATAACGGCTGCTGTACCTGTACCAAATACTTCTTCAAGCTGACCAGCTTTGTATGCAGCATGAACCTCTTCCATTGAAATTCTTTGCTCAGAAACTGGAATATTCCAATATTTTAGAAGCTGTAGAATTGAATTCCTTGTAATTCCTTCAAGAATACTTCCATTTAATGCTGGAGTTACAACTTCTCCATTAATTTTAAAGAATATATTCATGCTTCCAACTTCTTCGATATATTTCTTTTCCTTACCATCAAGCCATAAAACTTGTGAGTATCCTTTTCCGCTGGCAATTTCCTGAGCCTTTAAGCTAGCTGCGTAATTCCCGCCTGTTTTTGCCGTACCTGTACCACCAGCTACAGTTCGTGCATATTTTTCTTCCACTGCAATTTTTACTGGTGCGATACCTTCTTTATAATAAGAACCGACTGGTGACATGATTATCATAAATTTATATTGTGTAGAAGCACTAACTCCAAGATAAGGCTGAGTTGAAATAATAAAAGGTCGAATGTATAAAGATGTACCTTCCACAGTTGGAATCCATTCGCGATCAATCCATACTAATTTTTTTAATCCTTCCAAAACAAGCTCCTCATCAAGTTGAGGAATACATAAACGATCATTGGATGAATTTAATCGCTGGAAATTTTTCTCTGGTCGGAATAAAAATATTTTATTGTCCTTTGTTTTGTATGCTTTTAATCCTTCAAATACGGTTTGTCCATAATGGAAAACGACTGATGCTGGGTCTAATGAAATAGGTTGGTAAGGAATGATTTGAGGCGTATGCCACCCTTCACCTTCCTTATAATCCATCATCAGCATATGATCGGTAAATACCTTTCCAAATCCCAAATTTGTAAAATCAGGTTTTTCTTTTTTGGTTGCAGTTAATTGAATATCAATTGCTTTATGTCCGCCCATTTTTGACTGTCTCCTTACACCAAAGTTTTTAGCAAAACTTCGAATTTTTAAATCTATAAAGGTTATTTTACTCCTAATGATATCCTACAACAACATTTTAAAGCATAAATTTTGAAAATTTACTTAAATCGTTTGTTAGATGTATAAAAGGAGAATTTCTTACATATATTATGTAAGCCCCATCTGAAAATCACGCTTGTTGCGGGACACTTAACCATGTTCGGATCAGATGGGGTACGCCTGTTTATTCAGGCGTTTTTTTTTGCCCTTTTTTAGATACCCTTTTGTTCTTCTTTTTCTTTTATTTCTTTCCCTAAATCATCGCTGAATTTATCAAGTAAGATAGCCGTATCAATGAGATGATTGTTAAAAATTTGCCGTACAATGTTTAACAAATCGATAATCATCGGGTCTCTTAATGAATAAAGGACTCGATTCCCTTCTTTTGTTCCATTGACAATATTTTTACTTCTTAGCACACTTAATTGCTGTGAAACAGATGAACCTTCCGCACCAATAATCGTTAATAATTCGTTTACGTTTTTATCCCCTTCTGCAAGGAGCTCCAATATTCTGATCCTTAACGGATGTGCCAAAGCCTTGAAAAAATCTGCCTTGAATTGCTGTAATTGTAAATCCATTTTCTCCTCCAATACTCCTTCATGTTTCACACCAAAACTAACAAGTTTATAATGTGACATGCTTTTTTTCTTCATTATACTTGAAGTGTCATTTTTCGACCAATTTCTTGTGTTTCTGCTGTTTGTGAAAGCTGACGGCACTCTTGGAAGGCAAAATGTCTACAACCAATACACTTATTATAATTTAGATGTGTTAAAGCATAGTTAATCGCATCACCGGTATGCTCAAAAAATTGATTACCACCTATTTTGTTATATAAACCTGATTTTTTTAGAACCTCCATTGGTTGTTCTTGCACGCTAGAAACTAGGATTGTTCCACCTTGCCTTTGAAAATGACGAACAATACTATTTAGTGTTCCTTCACCTGTTGTATCCATATAAGGAACTTTTGCCATCCGTAAAATCAAGACCAATGGCCGATGATTAATCGTCGACATAATCGATTGCTCGAACATTTGTGCAGCTCCAAAGAATAGTGGCCCTTCAACTGTAAAAATACCGATTTGTGGACAATCATGACCTTCATGAACCACATGCGGGTTTACCTTTTTCAAATCTGAGCTTTGATCAGGCAATACTTTGGCAACCGTTAATAACCCACTCATTCGTTTAATAAACAGCATGGCAGCTAAAATGAGTCCGACTTCAACTGCGACAGTGAGATTGGTAAACACAGTTAACAAAAATGTGATAACAAGAATATATGAATCACTTGTTTTAGTATGGAGTACGTGAGCAAAAGCCTTTCTTTCACTCATATTCCAAGCAACCACCATTAAGATAGGAGCCATACTAGCCAATGGTATATGCGATGCATACGGTGCAAAAATCAACAATACAAAAAGAACCACAAAACCATGAATTACTCCAGAAACAGATGATACCGCCCCATTTTTTATATTCGTAGCCGTTCTAGCAATGGCTCCAGTTGCTGGAATCCCCCAAATAAAGGCGTTACCATATTCGCAATCCCTTGGCCAATCAATTCTTTGTTACTATTATGCTTTGTACCAGACATTCCATCAGCAACCACCGCGGAAAGTAATGATTCGATACCGCCCAAAATGGCAATTACAAAGGCTGGCTGTATCATTTTCACCATATTATCTATCGAAAAATCTGGCCAATGGAAACTTGGCAGTTTATTCGGTATCTCGCCATAGGCTGATCCGATTGTGGTAACCTGACCTGGAAAAAACACCGCCGCAATAATAGTTGAAAATAAAAGACCTAAAAGGGGACCAGGTATTTTAGGAAACCATTTTGGTGTTACTAAGATAATAGCTAAACAAGTTATCGCAATTATGATGCTATAAAAATTAATCGTATTTAAGTGAACAAAAATCTCATTTATATTTGCAATAAATTCTTCATGCTTCTCAATTCCTGACAAGCCTAGGAAACTAGCAATTTGGCCAGTAAAAATGATCACGGCAATTCCAGATGTGAACCCAATTGTAACAGGACGAGGTATATATTTAATGAGTGAGCCCAATTTAAACACACCCATTAACAACAGCATAAACCCAGCCATAAATCCAGCAATTAGAAGATTTTCATAGCCATAGGTCATAACAATGCCCAGTAAAACAGGAATAAATGCACCCGTCGGCCCTGCAATTTGGAATTTTGAACCACCAAGTAACGAGATTAAAATACCAGCAATAATGGTTGTATAAATACCATACTCAGGTTTAACACCCGAGGCAATTGCAAATGCCATTCCTAAAGGGATGGCAATAACACCGACAATTGTTCCTGACAGAAAATCCTTACGAAAACTTTCCATTGTATATTGGTTAATACTGCTCAAAAAACGTTTCACAAATATACCAACCTCACTATATTTATATATTTGAATTTTTGAATATACAAAACATATTACTCCCGATTATTATATCTGTCTAGATAATATCAGAAATAATATTTAGTACGCTTCAAATACTTTTCTTGTTTTTTTGACATTTTTCAGAAAATTCACTTAAATCAGATAAAAAATATCACTCACAAATTATTTTCAACCTTTTTACATCAATCAAACTGTATGATCAATACGGACTCGGTTCAAATTTCGAAACAATACAAATCATTTATGTTTAGATTCTATTTTCTCTGGCTTTACAATATAACAGTATGACTAGCTTTATATCGATTAGAATCCGATAAAGAATAAGACTCTATTTTATTCTGCTCTAATTCATTTCATTACTTTGATTAGCTTAAACCATTTTTACTTTGAAATATTGCATGACAATATGTTATAACGTAGAGAAGAATACTTATGCCACATGAGAGTATTTTACTGATTTATCACTTATTGCATTAAATAGAGAATGTGTTTTGAAAGGAGAATAAGATGCAAATAACGACCGTGTTATTAGGGATCTCCATGGTATTAAATATTATATTAGCTGGTATCGTTGTATTCCTAGAACGCCGAAATATTAGTGCAACTTGGGCGTGGTTAATGGTCTTATTCTTTTTGCCTGTGTTAGGCTTTATTTTATATATCATTTTTGGACAAAATTTAAGTAGAAGAAGAATATTCAAATGGGATAAACATGAACATACCTTTCTACAAAGAGCTGTGTTTGCACAAATGAAATTAATTGAAGAAAACCGCTCAGAATTTAGAAACCCTGTTATTCATAATTACAATGATCTTATTTTCTTACATTTAAATAATAACGAAGCGCTTTACACAGAGAACAACGCATTACAAATTTTCACGGACGGTCATGAGAAATTTGAATCATTATTATATGATATACAAAATGCCCAAGAGCATATCCATTTGATTTACTATATTATTCGTGATGATGAGTTAGGAAAAAGAATCGCATCAACTTTAGCAGAGAAAGCTCGTCAGGGTGTAGAAGTAAGAGTCCTTTATGATGATAGTGGTTCAAGGCATCTGTCGAGACGTTTTAAAAAACAAATTGAGCAGTCAGGCGGAATCATTGAAGCATTTTTTCCCGGCAAAATTCCGATGATAAACTTGCGTGTTAATTACCGAAATCATCGTAAAATCGCCATTATCGACAGTAAAATCGGATATATTGGTGGATTTAATATTGGAAATGAATATTTAGGTTTGAACCAAAGGTTTGGCTATTGGCGGGATACTCATTTGCGGATTGAAGGTGAAGCTGTAAATAATCTCCAATCGAGATTTATGCTGGATTGGAACCAAGCATCAAAAATGAAGATTTCTTTTAAAGAATATTATTATCCTACCCTGGAAATACATGGTGAAATTGGAATCCAAATTGTTTCCAGCGGGCCTGATTCTGAATGGGAGCAAATAAAACACGGGTACATAAAGATGATCCTTTCAGCAAAAAAATATGTTTATATTCAAACACCCTACCTCATTCCAGATGAAAGTTTATTAGATGCCTTAAAAATCGCTGCTTTTTCAGGTGTTGATGTTCAAATAATGATACCAAATAAGCCGGATCATCCGTTTGTATATTGGGCGACGTATTCTAATGCAGGACAATTGTTAAGAGCTGGAGTAAAAATCTTTACTTATGAAAATGGATTCCTTCATGCGAAGATGATTGTTGTGGATGGCAAAATTGCTTCAGTAGGGACAGCCAACATAGATGTACGTAGTTTTAGATTGAATTTTGAGGTCAATGCTTTTTTATATCATCCTGATATTGCACAGCAATTAGCTGAAATATTTAAGATAGATATCCGTCTTTCTTCAGAATTAACAATCGAAAAATACCAAAAAAGATCCATCCTTATTCAAACAAAAGAATCAATTTCTCGCTTATTATCACCGATTTTATAATTTATTTATTGTAATGACATTTGAAAGGTCTTCTCACAATGAGAAGACCTTCCACTTTTTAAACTAATTTTTTATGAGTAATCAAAATTACTTAATTTGTCCATATGGCTAGCTATCATAGCAATAATCGTGCCAGCTTCCTCTTTACTGAAAATAAAGTTCGACTCATCTTTAATTAATTCTTGATCTTCTGTCCAAATTCGATTCACTCTTCTTAACACACCATCTCCGGTTTCTGTTACAATTCCAAATTGGTATGTAACCTCCACTTCATCCTCTTCAAGGTAAGCAGTTACTTCAGGAGTTTCCCATTCCACATCAATTTCCTCAAATATATCAGAAGCCTCACCTTCATCTAGATAAAGGACACGTTCGTTATAATCCGAATCTTCATCCAGATTTTCATCAAATTCTTCATCCAAATCTTCATCCATGACATCATCATTTAAATAGTCATGCAGACTTTCATGAACTGCATCAATGATATCCTCGATGTCATATAAAACAATTCGAGCCGTTTGCCCTAAATCAGGATCAAATGATTCAAAAAAGAAATCTTCGTGCGCTGGATCATAGGAAATCGTACAAAAATATACACGGTCTTCCTCTTCGGTTTCTATAAAAAACTCTATTCTTGGAAATTTTGCTCCTCTTTCAATGGTCATATTACCAACTTGATCATATTTTGCACAGATTGATTCAAGGTGATCTTGAATTTCCCCACTTACTCGATCAAACCATTCTAAAGACATAATTACACCAACCTTTCTGATTAAATGACATAATTACTACTCATCCATTTTCACAGTCCTGATGATCTCCATATACCATTGAAAGCATTAAAGCTGCATCATGATTGGATACCGTTTTATAGTCTTTAGCAAAATGTTTTAGGCTATCACAAAAACCGACATTTTCGTCACCTATGCTTTCCGTCCAACTTATGAAATTTTGATAATCATACAGTGGATCATAGGAGTTAAATGTTGCGACAACAATATTCGGATCTCCTAAAGTTGTTACTTGAATCCCGTTGTAAGTTTCAGGATTTGTTCCATTATAATTGGTACACGCAAAAAATATCATATACGCCCCACCCCTTGTGTGACCTTTCTCTAGTTTTAACGTCTGGTATAAAAATATCCACCTCCGTTTTTTCACAAAAAATGGAAGTGGATATTATTAATAAAGCCAAGGTAAATTCCCTTGGCTTCATGGATATTAATGATGGTGGTGATGCGATTTTGAGGGATTGGTTATCACAAATTCTTCTTTTGGAACTTGGAAATATTGGATCCAAACCCCATCTAAAAATTCTTCTCGCTTGTCAAGCAAAATATCGATTTCTTTATCTGTTTTAACCACTTCATCATGTTCTGTTTGTGTATCAAATTTTAAATCATAATGGGCATGATCATCATGCATATGTGTAACATAAACCCGAATCATTTTTCCATCTGCTGCCTCATTCTTTTCAAGCATTTCTTTTAATACCTTTGCTGCCATCCGGTTAATTTTACATTTCATGTTTTATCACCTTTTAGTATTTTATTTTCAATTTTCATCTTAACTTTTCATCCTCGTAAACGCAAAAATTTTCTTCAACTACTGATAGACTAATGTGAAAAAAACTAATTATATGTTCTATTTCTAACATAATTTAAATTTTGACATAGGATAAAGGGTATTGCCCCATATTAAAAAACAAGTCGAGGTGAGTTTATGAGTGTATATGAAAACAACTCGAACAAGACGAAAGTCCATTTAAGTATTCCCGAAAATCCCCCATCAAATCAACAAGTATACCACCAACATTACATGGAAGAGATGTTAAAATCACAAGAGAGAATCAATCAGAAATTATCCCAATCAATTAAAAGTATTGGGGATTTATTGGAAACAAGAAATAATGATCAACAGGAAAGCAACACAGCCATGACGACAAGAATGGAAAAACATGAAATAAATCAAATGACGATCCTCAATAATTTAACTGCATTAGAAAAAACTGTGTTAGAGAAGTTAGCAAATATGAACAAGGAACAGCAAGCACTGATCCAATTGGTTGATCAGGAAGAAATCCTCCATCAAGCACTTCTAGCTCAATTAACGACTCAGGATCAAACAACAAATAGGTTAATGTCTAAACTAAAAGAACTTGAAGAAAATCTTCTTGCTGAGATAAATAGCCAAATCCAGGATAGTAATCGCAAACTTTCTTCAAAAATCGAGGTTCATGATGTTTATCACCAAACCGTCATGGAAAGAATTGATCAACAGGAAGCACATACACACAAATTGAATCGTCAACTGGACACTTTAAAATCAGTGATATATGAAAGATTTTCCCTTTTAACAGAAAAAATAGAATTACAATCAAAACAGATGCTTAAGACGTTTTCAGGATATTTTTTTAAACCATCGAAACGGGAAAATGATAGTACAAGTCATAATCAATCCAACACATAAAACATTAGTAAAAGGCTGTCTGCTTCACAGATAGCCTTTTAGTAAAATAATGATTAAAATCATTATTTTTACAAACAATAAGATTGTTGATAGCTTCTTATTGACACGCATCATTCTCTATATTATTCTAATATAGCATATTCTATAATACCTATTAACTTACTGGGGGTTTACGCACATGAAAAAGACATTATTACTTATCTTGAGCATTTTCTTTGCTATTGGACTAGCTGCTTGCAATAACGATGAAAAAGAAAATACAACCGAAGATCAGACGAAAGAGACCGCTAGCCTTTATGATCAAATTAAAGAAAAAGGCGAAATTTCTATTGGTACAGAAGGTACATACGCTCCATTTACTTTTCATGACGAAGCTGGGAAGCTAACTGGCTTTGATGTTGAAATCGCAGAAGAAGTTTTTAAGCGCCTTGATATTAAGGTTAACTTTGTTGAAGGAAAATGGGATGGCTTAATTGCTGGTTTAGATGCAAAACGGTATGATGTTGTGGCGAATGAAGTTTCCATCAATCCTGAACGACAAGAAAAATATGATTTCTCAGATCCATACATTGTATCAAAAGCAGTGTTACTCGTTGCAGAAGGAAATGATACAATCAAAAACTTTGAAGACCTTAAAGGGAAGAAAGCTGCTCAATCACTAAATAGTAATTATAATAAAATGGCCGAAAAATTTGGTGCGACAACAACTCCAATCGAAGGTTTTAACCAAGCGATTGACCTTGTAACATCTGGTCGAGTTGATGCTCACATCAATGATTCCTTATCCTATCTTGACCTTAAAAAACAGCGTCCTGATTTAGCAGTGAAAATTGCTGCTGAAGAAGAAAATGCGACAGAAAATGCATTCCTTTTCCGCAAAGAAAGCGATGAGCTAATTAAGGCGGTTAATGGTGCATTAGCTGATATGAAAAAAGACGGAACGTATCTTACAATTTCTGAAAAATGGTTTGGTACTGACGTATCAAAATAAGGGCTGAGATAAATGTTGACAACAGAACGTTCTGAACGAATTATAGGAATCCTTAGTGATTCCTTTTTCCAATTTTACAGGCAGGGATATCCTTTACCATCCCACTTACTTTAATTTCCTTTGCATTAGGTCTTTTACTTGCACTCATAACGGCTTTAGGCCGTCTCTCAAGTTTTCAACCATTTGTTTGGTTGGCAAAATTTTATGTTTGGATCTTTCGAGGAACCCCTCTCTTAGTCCAATTGTTCATCTTGTTTTTTGGTTTACCAAGTATCGGAGTTATGCTGGACCCTTTCCCTGCTGCCGTGATCGGATTTTCACTTAATGTTGGAGCGTATGGCTCTGAAATTATTCGGGCAGCAATCCAGTCCATTTCAAAGGGGCAATGGGAAGCAGCATTTTCGATTGGGATGACAAAAGCCCAAGCAATGCGGAGGATCATCTTACCACAGGCAGTTAGAGTTTCTATCCCACCTTTAGGGAACTCCTTTATTAGCCTTGTAAAAGATACCTCCCTTGCGGCTACCATTACGGTTCCAGAAATGTTTCAAAAAGGACAACAGGTAGTTGCTGTGACGTATGAGCCGCTTTGGTTATACATTGAAGTTGCCTTCATTTATTTAATTTTTAGTACGGTCCTTTCCTTTTTCCAAGAAAAGCTTGAAAAGCGGTTCGAACGAGGTATTGCCAAATAAGGCGATCCCCTTAATTATGCATTGGGAAATGGAATGAATGGAGGAAAACAATGATATTCGTTGAAAATTTACATAAGCGATTTCGTGATGTTGAGGTCCTTCGGGGAATCGATTTGTCGATTGAAAAGGGCAAGACAGCAGTCATAATAGGGCCTTCTGGCTCAGGCAAAACGACTCTATTGCGCTGTTTGAATTTATTGGAGATGCCGGATGAAGGAAAAATTACCCTTGGGAATAAATCGATTAATTTAAATGAAAAAATCAAGCTCCCCTCATCTGTAATTACTTCATTTCGCGGGCAAACCGGAATGGTCTTTCAAAACTATAATCTTTTTCCACATTTAACTGCAATTGAAAATGTAATGGAGGGTCAGATTATTGTTTTAAAACGCCCAAAAGCAGAAGCAAGAAAAAAAGCTTTACTTTTACTCGAAAAAGTTGGACTTAAAGATCGTGCCGAAATGTATCCTAATCAACTTTCTGGCGGTCAACAGCAGCGAGTTGGAATTGCACGGGCAATGGCCATGGATCCTGCTGTGCTATTATTTGACGAACCGACTTCTGCATTAGACCCGGAACTTGTTGGTGAGGTTCTAAAGGTGATGAAGGATTTGGCTGAAGAAGGAATGACGATGGTTGTTGTTACCCATGAAATGCAGTTTGCTCGTGATGTAGCCGATCAAGTTATTTTCATGGATCAAGGCACAGTGATTGAAAAAGGTACCCCTCAAGAAATCTTTCATCATTCGAAAAATAAAAGAATGGCCCAGTTTTTAAATAAAGTTATTGCCCGTTAAATGCATGGATAACCATGCATTTTTTTTGTACACCAGGACACATTAGTAATGCATCCCTCAAATTACAGGCTCTTTATTAACCCCACATTTTCGAAAGAAGGAGTTTCCATGCTGCTTTACGAGACTAAAACGAAGCAAATCAAAAACATCGACACCTTTTCGATGCCAAAAGTAGATGAGGTAGTTTGGCTACACCTTACCTCCTCGGATCAAAATTCATTTATTAAGCAATTACCAATCCACCCTTTGGCAAAAAAAAATCTGCTTCATTATTCAGACATACCTAAAATAAATGAATATAAGAACGAAGTGGTGTTATCCATTTGCTCTATGACTAGTCAATTCGAAACTCTAAAAATAAACATTCTCGTTGGAAGCAATTATGTTGTGACGATGATGGAACAGGACCCTATTAACCTTTATGAGTCTATATTAAACATTTTTCATGATGACCCAGAGCAAATGTCCCACACAGGGCGAATTCTTTTTCACATCATCAATAACAGCACAGAATTTATCTTTAGTGTCATTGATGAAATAGCGGACCAAATCCTACAGCTTGAAAAAGACGTGTTTAAGGATCCTTTTGAAAATAAAATCGGTAAAACCGCTTATCGTTGGAAATCAAAATTACATGAATTAAGACAAATCATCGAGCCTCAAGAAGCTGTGCTAGCAATCATCGGAAAGGAAGACTTCCCCTTTTTAGATGAAGAGTCTCACTTTTACTTTCAGGATTTAGATAGTGATCAGGCCAGAATTATCGCAGCTCTTGATACGTTTAAAGAAAATTTGTTGAGTATTTACAATCTGCAAATGTCACTAAAAGCAGATCATACAAACGCTATTATGAAAACATTAACTTTAGCTAGCGTGATTTTTTTACCTATGACATTTTTAGCAGGATTATACGGGATGAACTTTCAACATATGCCAGAGTTAGGTTGGCGCTATGGCTATGGAGTAGCCTTAGGTTTGATGCTGACGATTGGTATCACCATTGCCATGTATTTCAGGATAAAGGGCTGGTGGGAAAAAATGAATTAAAATAATAAGGAGGAGAAAAAAATGACCATTGCTTCAAATCTTAACCAATGTATCGCTTCAATAAAAGGAATAGAATCTCAGTTATCGACTCTAGCTCTTAATTCGATGGATCCTGATGCACAAAGAATCTTCCACCAATCCATGCTCGTTTTCCAAGACATTAAAGCTGATCTTGAGGAACGGAAGAATGAACTTGAATTAGCAGAACCACAATATAAAAAAAATTAAAAAGCAGAACCAGTATAATTGGACTGGTTCTGCTAACTTTTTATAATTTATTAACAGCAACAGCACAAGCCTTGAATTCGGCTGTTCCTGAAATAGGATCAAATTCATTTAAAGTTAAAACATTGGTAGGTACCTCGCTCCAATGGAAACTCATAAATACAAGCCCCTGGAACAACCTGTTCTGTAACTTTTGTTTTCACCTTTAATTGACCACGTCTGGATTTCACTTCCACGACTTCCCCGTCTTCAATATTTAATGCTTCGGCATCACTCGGATGAATATCAAGCGTTTCTTCTGTTTGCTTAATTTTCACGCCATCAGCATAATACTTCGTTTGTGAATGTGTATTATAGGATTCGTAGCGTCTGCCAGTCGTTAACGTAAACGGATATTCCTCATCTGGCTCCTCAAGTGGAGCAGTGTAGTCTACCGGTACAAAGGATGATTTGTTCACTCCCTCTGCCTGATCTTCATGGAAATGCTGATGAAGGAGTAAAGTTCCTGGATGATTCTCGTCCGGAACATGGGTAGTGCAGGCTATAATGCTGCTCTAAACGAGCATACGAAATACCGCCAAAAACTTCCCAAGCTAGTTCGCGAACTTCATCCCAAATTTGCTCACTAGACTCATATGACATTGGATAACCCATTTGTGTAGCTAATTCGCAAAGAATTTGCCAGTCTTCTTTAATGTTTGGATGCGCATCGACTGCCTTGCGAACACGCTGCACTCGACGATCTGTGTTTGTATATGTCCCATCCACTTCTCCCCATGACTTCGCAGGGAATACAACATCAGCCAGTTGCGCTGTTTCTGTTAAGAAAATATCTTGAACAACTAAGAAATCAAGCTTTTCAAGTAGTTTTCTTGTATGGTTCATATGAACGTCAGCCATTAGCGGATTTTCGCCAACTACATACAGTGCTTTTACTGCACCGTTTTCAATTTTGTCAAACGTCCTTGTTTGCGTATCTCCTGCAATCGGGTTGATTTCGACACCCCAATGCTCTTCAAAACGTGCTCTTTTTTCATCATCGGCTATACTCATGGCACCTGGTTAATTGGTTTGGTAGACAGCCCATGTCTCCAGCACCCTGAACATTGTTCTGACCACGGAGCGGCATAATCCCCGTTCCTTCTTTTCCGATGTTTCCTGTTAATAATGCTAAGTTTGCTATATCAAAAACATTGTTGACTCCACAATGGTGTTCAGTAATTCCAAGTGTGTAAGCAATCATTGAACTTCCTGAAGTTGCATATTCTCGTGCTGTTTCGATAATTTCATCAGCTGTTAATCCAGTAATACCTGCTGCAAATTCAGGAGTATATTGCTCCACCTTTTGACGCAACGCTTCAAATTCAGATGTTCTTTTCAAAATGAAGTCTGCATCATATAAACCTTCTTTAATAATAACATGGATGAAGCTATTAATTAATGCGATATCAGAGCCGACATTTAGTTGGAGATGACGATGCGAAACCTTCACCATATCAATTCGGCGAGGATCAATAACGATAATTTTCAAGCCAGCTTTTGCAGCCTTTTTCATTCGATTAGCGATAATCGGATGAGCATCTGTTGTATTAGAACCCATTAACAATAGTACTTTAGCTTCGTTTATATCCTCTAATCTGCTTGTAGGTGATCCACTACCAAAAACAGTCGCCAGACCGGCGACGCTAGGAGCGTGTCACGTTCGGTTACAACCATCGATATTATTGCTATTAATGACAGTTCTCATAAACTTCTGCGTGATGAAATTCGATTCATTTGTCGATCTAGCGCATGCGAACATCGAAATGGCTTCAGGTCCAAAGTTTGTTTTTATTGAGGATAAACGGTCAGCAACAAATTGGATTGCCTCTTCCCACGATGCTTCCACAAGCTCCCCAGCCTTGCGGATGAGTGGTGATTTTAGTCGTGATGGAGCATGTACATATTTATAGGCAAATGCACCTTTAACACATGTTTGACCTTGATTAACAGGAGCTTCTTTGTCTCCTCTAATTCTTTTAATCTGGTTGTCTTCAACTTCAACTAAAAGTCCACAACCAGTACCACAATAACCGCATACTGTTTTAAAAATCCCAGTATTCACAGCTTCCCCTCCTATTGCATTTCTTTAAAATAATAAACCCTAACACTATATTAATAGAAATATACGTGAATATGTTAAAATATTTTAGAACGTTTTCGTACATTTTATGTGAAAAAAATAACGTAAGCTGTGATACAGCTCACGTTATTATGCAGGTCTTGCTGGCAATACAATATTAAAGGTTGTTCCTTTGTCTACTTCACTTTCAATATACACACTGCCATTGTGACTTTCTATAATTTTGAAGGTAACCATTAGACCAAGTCCATTCCCGTTCTCTTTTGTTGTATAAAATGGTTCCCCTAGCTTTTTTATTTTTTCTTCAGGAATTCCTATGCCACTATCTTGGATTGAGATTTCCACCTTTTGATCACGAACGTTCGTAAATATCCTTAGGTCGCCCCCATTTGGCATTGCTTCAATCCCATTTTTCACAAGATTTAAAAAGACTTGTTTTAAACGATCTTCGTCACATTCCACTTGGATGATATCCTCACAGGAGGAAAAATGAAGTTTAACATGCTTTTTTCTGGCTTCAAATGACAGCAGATTCAGGACATTTTTTATGATCGGAACAATATTCTTTTCTTCCAAATTAGCAGCCTTTGGTTTAGCTAAAACCATAAATTCCTCGACGATCGTATTGACACGCTCAATCTCATCTAAAATAATATCAAGGAACTCAAGCCTTTCTGGGTTCTTTTCATCCAGCTGTAAAAATTCAGCATACCCTTTAATTGAAGTCAGAGGATTACGAATTTCATGAGCTACTCCAGCAGCTAATTGACCAACAGCGGCTAGCTTGTCCTGGCGATGCAAGGTCTCCTCTGTTTTCTTTCGTTCTGTAATATCATTGCGAATCGCCAAATACTGGTACGGTTTTCCTTGATCATTTAGGAAAGGAACAATCGTCGTGTCAACCCAATAAAAACTGCCGTCCTTTGCCACGTTTTTTATTTCACCTTTCCAAACATCGCCACGTCCTATCGTTTGCCATAAATCCCTAAAAAAAGTCTTTGGATGATAGCCAGAGTTTAACAGTCTGTGATCCATCCCAATTAACTCACTGCGATCATACTTGGAAATTTCACAAAATTTATCATTTACACTTGTAATTCTTCCCTTTTCATCTGTAAAGGCAATAATTGAGGATTGATCAAGCGCAAATTTAATATCACTAATTTCTTTCATCGAATTTCGCAAATTGGCCTCTGCTTCTTTTCGTGCAGTAATATCATGCCGGATTGAAACGTATTGATACGGTTTCCCCTTTTTATCTAGTGAGGGAATGATGGTTGTATACACCCAATATAGCGATCCATCCTTAGCTTTATTACGGATTTCACCCTTCCAAACCATCCCTTTTCCAATGGTTGCCCACATATCTGTAAAAAATTTTTTCGAATGAGTTCCTGAGTTTAATATTCGATGATCCTCACCCATCAACTCATCCTTGGAATATTTCGATATTTCCACGAATTTGTCATTGACAAAGGTTATAATCCCCTTTGAGTCCGTAATGGCTACTATGGCAGATTCATCAAGTGCTGCTGTAATGTCCTTTAAGTTCGTATCGCTAGTTGCAAGACGTTTACTTATTAGTGCACTTGTACTTAGCAATCCTACTAAAATAATAATCGATACAAATAATATTAAATAAAAAATTAAGTTTTCAGACGCTATCTGCTGTATTTCGTTTTGTGGATCATAGATAAATCTCGATGCGCGGATGAACAAGAAGTGACCTTGAACAATACTGGCTGCAATAATGAAGGCTCCGATTGGTTTTAACCAAATATGATGAGTTCTTACATAGCTCTTTGTATAAAACAGCATCCAAAACGAAAACAAAAAACCAGCAAAGATTAAAATGAGTGCTAATAATATGATAGCCTTATTATATTGAACACCTATATTCAGGGAATACAAGCCAATTACATAGTTTGAAAAAACGGCCATCGTCATAAAAAAGCTTCCAAGTGCAAGATTAATCATTTTAATCGATTTTCCTGTCACTGAATAAAGCCCCATTCCAGTAAACGAAACGGAAAGTATGATTGCTAATATGACAATTTGAAATTGAATACTTAGCGAACCATTCATATTTCCAGATAACATTCCGAAAAAATTCATTACCCAAATTCCGATCCCTAATGAAAACGTGCCACCCAAAAATAATAATCTTTTATTCCGATCTGATGAATCCAACAATGAAAATAGATCTAATGCTGCATATGACGACATCATTGTTAATATGATCGTAACCATCATTAGAATCGGGCTTGAGGTAGCAACCATTTCCATCTCTCCAATCAAACTTTTGTCATATCTATATAACGATTGTAATAGATTCCCACTATGAATGGAAGTGAAATTTGACGATTTTTCAACAATTTTCTACAAAACATGCATTTTCCTAAAATAATTTCTTTACTTTCTCATATTCCTTTTTTTACTTTTGATTATTCCCATTTAATCCAAAAGAATTATTTTTTAAATTTTTAGATTTTTTCGAAAAAAGGGCTATACAAACACAACAAATCATAATATACTGTATTACAACAGAAGAAAACTTAAATAATCTGTATTATAAAAAGGAGGAATATAAATGATTTATCAAAATCCAGTTGAAAATTTCCGCCAAGGGTCTACAAAGGTTTGTCCAGAATGTGGGAGCCATATGAACGAACAAGAGCAATCTTATATCCAAGAATGTGATCGTTGTCTTTCTAAAAAGGAGGAATTCTAAATGTTAATCCAAAGCCCGGTTGAGTTTTTCCGTACATTACCGAATAAAACTTGTCCAGAATGTGGCGAGAGCATGTTTGAGCAAGCGGAATCATATCTATCGGAATGTGACCGCTGTTTATCAAAAAAAGAAGAATAAAAAACGGCCCAATGCGGCCGTTTTTTTTATAAATTTTCGTTTTGTTGTTTTATTTCATCCCCCGCCAATATGGCATTGGCTAGTTCTAACTGTTTGTGTTCATTCACCGAATCGCCTGGAATACTTTTTGGATTTGGAAGAGCACTGTCAGTTTGAACCGTAACGGTTGATTGTTTTGGAGCAGTTGTTTCATAATTCAAGGACGTTAACTTTTTATTCAAATTATCCACTCCTTCAATTTATATAAATCATCATGGTCTTTTTATTATTTTCTAAGAAAGAGTGTTTATCCAATTAAATATTTTGAACTAATTCCTCGCCAAAACTTTATGTTTTGATGGGTCTTCCTTTTCAATCTTTATTAACCAAATACTTAATACTACCCCAATCAAAGCTAATACACTGAAGAACAAATATACCATCTTTATTCCTCCTTGGTCATAAAAAAATCCACCAAAGAAAGTGCTAAACCAATTTCCAAAGCCATTTCCAATCGCCGAATAAATAGTAACTGCAGTAGCTGTCATTTGTACCGGGGTTATGTCCCGTATATATTGAAGTCCAGCAGGAATAAATAAACCGACTGACAGGCCTTGCATAATTGCCGTGAGATATACGATAGGCAGACTTGGCTCTGTATAATAGAAAAACCATCTTAATAATGAAATAACGCCTGCGATTGTGGCAACCTGCAATAATCCCAGTCTATGTATCCATGCACCCGCTAATTTCATAAATGGGATTTCAGAAAGTACTGCAATAAGAAACGCTATTCCAATTCCAGTATAGGTCCCACCTTGTTCTTCTACAAATAATCCAAAATACGTATTATTTGCAAGATTTGGTCCAAAAATCAAAAAAGTTATCACTAAAAAAATAATAAATTTTTTAAAAGTTAACATTTCTTTAATGCCTGCTAGTAGTGGCTGTTTTTGTCCCATCGCTTTCTCTTTTGGCAACTTACTAGATAAAATAGCCGAAAGAGTAAGCGAAATAAAAAAACTATAAAAAATCACCGTTTCATCAATTTCAGAAAGGCGCCCCATAAAAAATACTGCCAAACCAAATCCTAATGACCCAAACAATCGAATACTCCCATAATTTACTCTAACTTTATTGGAATATTTTAAGGTGATGCTATCAGAGATCGGGATGATTGCACTTTGAAACAAAGCTACCATTATGGCCACGATTATAAACCAATAAAATGCATGATTAAGTAAGTATCCAAGCGAGAATACTCCTGCAACTAGTGTTGTTCCAGTTAATATTTTGACTGGAGAATTTGTTATGTCAGCAATCATCCCCCAAATCGGTTGAAAAAAAATCATCATAATCGGACTAATCGACATGATTGTTCCAATTTGGTAGCCAGTTAACCCTTCTACTTCATTTAAATAAACACTTAATAATGGATAAAGACTGCCGACTCCAAAGAAAGTGAATAAATAAAATCCCTTCATGGTTAGGATATTTCGTCTAACTTTATTCGTTTCCATGTTACCCTCTCCTGCTGTAAAAACAAATTCACACGAATGTGCAAAATTTATTGTACCATCACCAATGTGAGATAGCTAATGCAATAAAGGCTGGGTTAACATGTCTGTTGATTTCCGCTCCAGGTGCTCCCTTTCCGCGGGGAGTCTCGCACCTTCTACTCCAACAAGAGAGTGCTCAAAAATCAACAAGGTTCTTTAACTCAGTCTTAATAAAAAATCGCATACTATTTTTTTATCACGATAAGCACAATTATTTTTCCCACAAAAAAAGACATACTACGCGAGTATGCCAGTTCAGGTAATGCTAAATTTCAGGAAATCATCTTTTCTATATTAAATGAGGTAATACAAATGGAAGTACCGTAGAAATCAGGATGGCTGCAATACCCATTGCAACTCCAGCTACAGCTCCTTGTAATTCCCCCTCTTTCGCAACCTCTGCTGTTCCAATCCCATGCGCCATTGCCCCAATGGCCAAGCCTCTTGCAAACGGATGATGAATGTTAAATTTATTCATCAACCACGGACCGAACATCGCACCACACATACCAGTCATCATGACAATACCTGCAACTAGAATGGCATCTGCACCAATGATTTTCGAAATCTCCGATGCTACTGGAATCGTTACGGACTTAATACTAAGAGAAGCCAACATATACTTTGCTAAATGAAACATTTTTGCAATATAGATGGCAAGCAATATCGTTACCGTTGTCCCCATGGATAAACCAACGATTGCGGGAATAAGATACTTCCTCAAAAGGCCACGATTCCGATATAGCGGTACGGCTAGTGCCACTGTTGCAGGTCCAAGGAGATAAGTCATGATATCCTTTGCAGTAACGTATTCATTATAGGTTACCGAGCTACCAAGGAGAATCAAAATCACAATGGCCGTCCCTAGGAAAACAGGTGTAGTAAAAGGAGACGGGTACCTTTGAGATACTTTTCTAACCAAACAATATACAACGACTGTTAAACTAATACTATAGATGGTGATGATGCTGTTCACTTCGGATCGCTTCCTTTCTATTTACTAGCGCCTGCGAAAGAGATCCTGATACGAGAATTCCAACTAATGTACTGATAACTAGAACAACAAGCAGTGCTAAACCGTTCTTTAGAAATAATGGTGCGAGGGTCATCAAGCCAACAGAAACAGGAATAAAAAAGAATGATAAATGCTTTATTAAAAAAGTCGAGACCTCGTCAACCCACGTTAACTTTACAGCACCGGTAGATAATAAAATGAAAAGAAGCAGCATCCCCATAACATTTCCAGGTATGGGAAGATGAATAACATCCACAACGATAAACCCAACTTTGTTTATCAATAGCAAAATAAACAGCTGAAGCAAAATAAACATGACTCTTCCTAATTTCAAAAGAAATCCCCCTTTATTCAAATAACGAATGAACAGGCAGTGTTCACCCACATTAATGTAAGAAGATCTCCTTTTCCCCTATAAACACAGATTTAATTTTATCTATATATTTAAATAATACTATCCTAATTTTCGTTATTTATCAATATATTCAGAATTTTATTTTTTTACAAACATTTCTTCTTAATTTCTAGAAAATTGGAATTATATCGAAAGTGTTCACAAAATGTCCATATGATTATGTGAGTTTTTTCCTTATCTTTAAATGGGGAGGGATTTTGGTGAAGAAAGTATATTTTATATCCACAGCGCTTATCATATTAGGTATTACCTCTGGAATTCTTTTTTTCGTCTTACGGGACGCGAATGCAACAATCCCAGACAACGTATCTTTAGTTACACAAAATGGGGATCCATACGTATTTAAAGAAGCTGATAAAAAGCTAAAATTGGTTGAATTTATGTATATTAATTGTCCCGATATTTGTCCAACGACCACACAAAAAATGAATTTATTAAAAAAGCAACTAGAAAAAGAGGGTGTCTTTGGGGATAAGATACAATTTATTACGATAACAATTGATCCATATAACGATACACCTGAAGCATTAACAACCTACATGAAAAACTTTGATATTGAAAATGACGGTAACTGGATCTTTTTAACTGGTGACCCTAACAATATTAAGCAAGACTTGAAAGAAATTAAGTCAGCAGCAGAACCATTTAAATTCCAATTCCGCGACCCTGGAGATGGATATTTTGTACATACATCCCTTACCTTCTTAGTCGACGAAAACAATAAGTTTATTAAGAAGTTCCCAATGGGAGAAGACTTTAATAATAAAGAAGTGTTCAATAAAATCATGAAGGAAATATAAAAAACAAGCGGTGAAAGAACATTCACCGCTTGTTTTTATGTTAAGATTTAATCGTCATTGATGGAGCATGATTCGGTTGAACTAGTGTTAAAACAAACTGAGATCTAGGCTTTGTAAAGCTGACGTTAATTCCTGATTCTTTTAATTTGTTGACGAAATCAACTAAATGATTTTTAACCATCATCATAACCCCTTTATCCTACCCGATTCATTACTATTATTGTACACCAAATTGTAGTAAAAAAAATGAAAAAATCAAAAAAAGAAACCAAATTTTTTGCATTCTTGAATTTTCTGTATTATCATTTTACTCCACTAGTATGTGGAAAGAACCATTAATATCTCTAAATCGTTCGCTCTGTCCGTTTTTTATGTTATAATTTCGTAGATTATGTTTTTGGAGGATTATAAATGATTACAGTTAGTAATGTAGGTTTACGGTACGGAGACCGCAAGTTGTTCGAGGATGTGAATATTAAATTTAATCCTGGCAATTGCTACGGTTTAATTGGTGCAAACGGCGCTGGAAAATCAACATTTCTCAAAATATTGTCAGGAGAAATTGAGGCGCAATCAGGTAACGTTTCAATGGGACCAGGCGAAAGACTTGCAGTTTTAAAACAAAACCATTTTGAATATGAAGAACATGAAGTGTTAAAGGTCGTTATCATGGGCCACACAAGACTTTATGAAATAATGCAAGAAAAAGATGCCATTTATATGAAGGCTGATTTTACTGATGAAGATGGTATGAGAGCCGCGGAACTTGAAGGAGAATTTGCAGAATTAAATGGTTGGGAAGCGGAATCTGAAGCAGCGATTCTTTTAAAAGGTTTGGGAATCGAAGAAGATCTCCATTATAAAACAATGGCTGAATTATCTGGTGGCGAAAAGGTAAAAGTATTGCTTGCGCAAGCTCTTTTTGGCAAACCGGATGTTTTATTACTTGATGAGCCTACAAACCATCTTGATATTAAGGCGATTCAATGGTTAGAAGAGTTCCTAATTAATTTTGAAAATACAGTGATTGTTGTTTCCCATGACCGTCACTTTTTAAACAAGGTATGTACACATATTGCTGATTTAGACTTTGGAAAAATTCAAATCTATGTCGGTAACTATGATTTCTGGTATGAGTCCAGCCAATTAGCACTTAAAATGACACAGGACGCTAATAAAAAGAAAGAAGAAAAAATTAAAGAACTCCAAGCCTTTATTGCCCGTTTTAGTGCGAATGCATCTAAATCAAAGCAAGCAACTTCACGTAAAAAATTATTAGATAAAATATCGTTAGACGATATTCGTCCGTCTTCAAGAAAATATCCTTATGTTGGATTTACACCTGAACGCGAAATCGGAAATGATTTATTACGAGTTGAAGGTGTAAACAAGGATTTAGATGGGGTTTCTGTATTAAAGGACTTCAATCTGATTATGAACAAAGGTGACAAAATTGCTCTTGTTGGACCTAATGAAGCAGCGAAAACAGCTTTATTTAAAATCTTAACCGGAAGAACTTGAGGCAGATAGTGGATCTTATAAATGGGGTGTCACAACTTCCCAAGCGTATTTCCCGAAGGATAATGCTGAATTCTTTGAAAGCAGTGAGCTAAACCTTGTTGACTGGCTTCGTCAATTCTCACCTAAAGATGACAGCGAAAGCTTCCTACGCGGCTTCCTTGGTAGAATGTTATTTTCTGGTGAAGAAGTTTTAAAGAAGGCGAATGTACTATCAGGTGGCGAAAAGGTTCGCTGTATGCTTTCAAAAATGATGTTAAGTGGCGCAAACGTTCTATTGCTTGATGAGCCTACAAACCACTTAGACCTTGAATCCATTACGGCATTAAATAATGGCTTGATAAACTTTAAAGGTTCATTAATTTTCTCATCTCACGATCATCAATTTATTCAAACAATCGCCAACCGCATCATTGAAATTACACCAAATGGCGTGATTGATAAACAATTGACCTATGATGAGTATCTTGATGATACGAAGCTTCAAAAGGAAATCGCCGAAATGTACAATGAGGCTTAATTCTAAAATATAATAGGTCTGACTCGACTAGTTTACAAAAATTAGTTTGAGTCAGACCCCTTTTATTTTTAGGAACGTTTTTGCTTCTTACGTGAGGAATCTTCAGCACGAGCACCTGTTTCCATATTGGTTGTTCCTTGACCTTCTACCTGCGGCGAACTAAGTCCTATTGTTGAAGGGTCTTTTTTTCGTTTACTCACCCCTACACCTCCCCTCTACTAACAATCTAGAGATTATTTTCTCCAAAATGAACGAGAATATTTTTGCTTAGGTTTGGAAAACTTAGATTTTGTGAGGAGGTGTTTGATTTGGCTAAAATTGGTGTAGAGCAATCTTTAACTGATGTTCAACAAGCCCTTCGTGAAAAAGGGTATGATATTGTTGAATTGAAGCAGGAGCAGGACGCACAGGGCTGTGATTGCTGTGTCATTACTGGATTGGATTCTAATGTGATGGGTATGAGCGGCACGACAACTAGCGCTTCCGTTATCGAAGCGAATGGATTAACGGCAGATGAAATCTGTCAGCAAGTCGAAAAAAGAATTCAATAACTACTAGAAAAGCGCAAGGCGCCTGTTTATCGGCGACAAGCACAAGACGAGCCGGCCGAAAGGTTGTACTTTAACCTTTTGGACGGATTGGCTTGTGACCTCGAGCCGATGGCGCCTGGAGCTAGGCACCCATCAAACTTATATACTTTCTTTACTTGTAGGAAAGACTAAAAGCTACTTTAGTCTTAGGCTGTAGACAAACTCAATATAAATTGGGTTTGCCTGCAGTTTATTTATTTTTCCCATTAATGTGGGCTGTTGATCTCCGTTCCAGGCGCTTCGCGGACCTTAGGGGCGGGCGGTGAGCCTCCTCGCCGCTTCGCGCCTGCGGGGTCTCACCTGTCCCGCTGCTCCCGCAGGAGTCTTCGCGCCTTCCACTCCAATCAACAGAGTGGGTAAAATCAATGGCCGTTCAATAATCTAGCTTTGATCCACTCAGACTAATCTGGACCTAACGATCTCAAAAAATGGCTTTAGTCTTTTTCAATTTCCCTTAATACTGCTTTTTTTCTCAATGAAATACTGTTCCTTTCGCTCGTTATTCGATATAATTCGTACTATGTTTTATTAAAATATCGAATTTGTGTATTGGAATGATAAAGTTGAATCAAAATTATTGGACACCAGTAAAACTATCACTTCAAATTTCTTCTGTCGCTGTGTTAATTGTCCTTATCATTGGGATTGCGGCGGCGATATTCATGACTCAAAAAAATTTCCGTGGGAAAATCGTTTTAGAAACGATCATGCTTCTTCCGCTTGTCCTACCACCAACCGTAGTTGGCTTTATTTTAATTATGGTATTCGGAGTACAAAGTCCAGTTGGACAATTTTTTGAAGCATTATTTGGACAATCCATTATGTTTACATGGTGGGCAGCATTGATTGCAGCCATTGTGGTTTCCTTCCCCTTAATGTATCAATCTGCTAAGACTGGTATTCAGTCGGTTGATCGCGATATTGAAGAAGCAGCAAGAATTGATGGTGCAAACAACATAAAGGTTTTGTTAGCGATTACGCTTCCACTCTCAATAAAATCTATCGTGTCTGGTTTTATCCTTGCCTTTGCGAGAGCACTTGGGGAATTTGGCGCGACGTTTATGTTTGCCGGAAATCTCCCTGGCAAAACACAAACCATACCGATCGCTGTTTATGTTGCTTTAGAATCAGGAAAAGTAGAATTAGCATGGTTATTTGTCATTACCATAATAATTATTTCGTTTTTCATGCTAATCCTAACCACGATTATAAAGTAAGAACATAGTTGCTTATCCTTTGTGCTCTCCTACTCATAAACGACCAAAAAAGCAGTGCGTTTCTTCATAAGGAATCGCACTGCTTTTTATATTTAGTATTGGGTTCTTTAACTAAAGGATTTGACTGTTCCAACAGGTAGCACGTTTTTTATTTTACTTTTTTCTTACACTAAATGCCGCTCCAGTCGCCAACACAGCAATCGTCCCAAAAAACACATTCATGCTTTTAAACGGGGCGTTATTTTCTGATGAAGGGATGACCTTTTGCTTTTTAAGTTGTTTTTGATTTGGGACTAATTGAATTTCTTGAATGGTTTCATTTTCTGGTGTTTGAACACGCAGCATGCCTTTATTTGAAACCTCGTATTTAACCCCTTCGATAGGTTCGGTTATTAGTACTAATCCCCTTGGTTTAAACACTTTATCTTGAATTTTAAATGTATCTGATTCTGCTAATTGCGACCGTTTAAAATGTTGAAAACCATAATCAAATAATTGTTTTGTATCATTATAAATATCACGTTTATAATCCGTTTTTAATACAATTGCAGTGAACTGCAATTGCCCATTATCAACAGTGGTAGCCAGTGTTTGTTTGGATTCGTTCACAAAACCAGTTTTCCCGCCGGTAACACCTGGATATGGGATTTCTCCTTTTAGCATTTGATGGTGGGTAATTAATGTGGTATCCCAAGTAAGTCCATCCCATGTTAATTCTTTTGTGCCAAATATTTCTTTAAAGTCTTTGTTTTTCATTGCATAGCTTGTGATTTTTGCTAAATCTGCAGCAGTAGTATAATGATTTTCATCGTATAAACCATGTGGATTGACAAAATGAGTATCTTTAACACCAATTTTATCCTTTAAATATTCATTAAGGTTAACGGAAAAATTTTCAACATTGCCATCTAAATGTTCAGCAATCGCGACGGCAGCATCATTTCCTGAATTAATTAACAGGCCTTGAAGTAAATGATGCAGGGGCACCTTTTCCCCGATCTCTAAATAAACCTTCGTTCCTTCTGTATTATAGGCATTTTCACTTACTGTGACGATATCGTTTAAATTACCTTTTTCGATTGCATAAATAGCGGTTGCTATTTTTGTAAGACTAGCGGGATACATTTTTTCGGTCGCGTTTTTTCCATATAATATGGCGCCAGTTTGGGAATCCATCAATACAGCTGCTTCACTTTTCAGCTGTAGATCATCCTGATGCTGGGCAAGCACTGGAGCTTGAGCTGTACAAAAACTCAATACGATAAGCAAAGTTATGAATATTTTTCGCACGAGATAACACACCTTACTATTTTAAAATAACAAATTTTATTTTAGCAAAAATCGACAGATATTTGTCGTATTTTATCGAATTGTTATATAAATGAAATACAAGCAATAGACACTTGTTAAATGACAGATTCGGCTTATAGAGATGATTAAGAAAATTTTAAAACTAATAGGGAATAACAATACTTTGGTCGAATTATTGAGATATAAACGTTTTTTCGGGGGGAAGTTGGATGGAATTCTTAATACCCTTGTTACTCCCTGTACTTATTATTTATTTTCTTTATTCTTCCTTAAAAAGAAAAGTTAATCGAACATGGCGAGCAATGTTAACCATTATATTTTCACTATTCTTTATTGCCGGTATTATCATCGGATTGTTTATAGGGATGAATTTAGGTGGTAACGATTACGAAAACTTTGTATTCAATGGATTACGTGGATACGAAGCAGTTGGACAAATCGGGGCTATCATTGGCGGAGGTCTCGGAGCGGTGTGTGGATTTTTACTTGTTCGCATAATTGTAGGACTAAAAGGCCACGGAAAATTTAAATAACAGATTAGAAAATTAGGGAATGCAGCTCAAGCTAAAGAAACAGTCTAGTTTCATAAACAAAGCGCTAAAAACCTCGATATACAAATAAAAAAGCAATGGGATTTGGAATACAAATCGCACTGCTTATAAATAGTTTTGTAGCTGTTGGCTATTCCTAACGAGAATGGCTAATTACTCAGTGGAGTTTTTTGTAGGATCGTTCCCATTAGTCTTCCTTTGAAATATTCCAGATAAACAGGATAAAAACACATGCGTTCCAGCTTTAACGGTCGCCTGTGAATTGGCGTCCCGTAGTGGATCTAAACAAACAATATCCATTGCCCTTACCTTTGGACACTGACCAGCAATATATACAGCTTCAAATAATTCATGCGTCCCCATGCCTCCAGGAGTAGAAGCAGGAGCACCCTGGGCAACACCTATATCAAGTACATCCATATCCACGGTCAAATAAATAAAATCCACCTTGTCATATAACTCGTTCAATGCCCTTTCTACTGTTCTTTGAATTCCACATTTTCTAGCTTCTCTGAGTGTTATATAATGAACCCCCTGATTCTTCGCATATTGAATAAGGGAAGGAGCGTTAAAATAGCCATGAACTCCAATATTATAAACATGGTCACCTGCGACAATACCCGATTGAATTAAATTTCGGATGGGTGTTCCGTTCGTCGGTCCATGATCCAATAAATCACGTAAATCTAAATGAGTATCAAATTGAAGAATTCCAATTTTAGTTGAAGGTTCACATTCTTTTATCCCAGCCACAAGCATGGCTGTAATCGAGTGGTCTCCTCCGATGGCAACAGGAAAACTGCCGGTAAATGTACTCCGCATCCATTTGCTTATTATTTTGATATTTTGATGACTCTTTTGGTTATTTGTTACATGTATAGACACATCTCCTAAATCGGCGACAGAAAGACTTTGAATATCTAGATCGTAATCAATATTATAGGTTGAAAAGCTTTTCCAAGATCGCCTAAATGCCTCGGGAAACTCAGATGCGGCCGATGGTGAAATTGAAGTTCTTGATAGCGGCACACCGACCATTACTACATCCCATTTTTGATCTGATAAAAAATGATCATGTCCTTCCATTTGATGAATCCACTCATGAACTCTTAAATCTGGACTGGAACGTGATTGCTTCCAGTAAAACGGCGGAGGATTTAAGGGAAAGCTTTGCATAATACCCCTTCCTTCATTACCACTTTTCCTGATTTCAAAACCGTATCGGTGAGATTGTGTCCATAATGATAGAATAAATGTAAATAGTCAGGAGTGTTTAAGATTGTAATATCGGCTTTTTTTCCGACTTCAATGCTACCAATCTCATGATGACGATTGATGGCATGTGCAGCATTTATCGTTACAGCTGTGATAATTTCTGCTGGGGTTAACCTCATGTTAAAACAGGCAAGATTCATAATAAATGGTAAGGAACAGGTTGGTGAGGACCCAGGGTTACTGTCTGTTGATAAGGCAATCGGTACACCACTATCAATTAATTTTCTTGCATTTGCCATTTCCGCCATTAGGAAAAAGGCTGTACCCGGCAGCAAAACTCCTACGACTCCTTTTTCTACTAATTTCTGAATTCCACGATCAGATACCTTCATTAAATGATCAGCTGAAATGGCACCCACAGCTGCCGCCACTTCTGCCCCACCATATGGTTCTATTTCATCAGCATGGATTTTTGGTATCAGGCCTAATTCTTTACCGGCTTCTAAAACTCGCAAGGACTGTTCGGGCGTAAACAAGCCCCGTTCACAAAACACATCGTTAAATTCCGCTAAGCTTTCCGCTGACACTTGAGGTAACATTTCCTCGATAATTTCATCAACAAATCGATCTGGTTGGTCTTTATATTCTTTTGGGATGACATGTGCTCCCATAAACGTTCGCACAACATCAATAGCATGTAATTGATTCATTTTGGCAGCTACTATTAATTGTTTGCGCTCTGTTTCCCAATTAAGTCCATACCCACTCTTTACTTCTACTGTCGTGACACCATGACGAAGAAATACATCGAGTCTTTGTAATCCTTCTGTTACTAATAATTCTTCAGATGCAGCACGGGTTCTAGCCGTGGTAGCATGGATTCCCCAACCCTTATGCAAGATTTCCATATAGGTTGCTCCTTGCAGGCGGAGCTCAAATTCCTGTTCTCTTGACCCCGCGTACACTAAATGAGTGTGTGGATCGATCAAACCAGGTAGGACCACCTTGTTTCTTGCATCAATCGTATAAGCTTCTGGCAGTTTATTGTGATAGTCACGCAGCAATTCTGGGGTCGTACCCACTTTTTTAATTCTGTCATTTTCAATCCAAATGGCTCCATTCTTGATTATCGAAAGCTGATTCATTTGTTCTTTTTTTGCAGGAGAAGTTGAATAGCCAGCCATTGTGATCAACTGAGAAGCATTTTTTATAAATATTGGCCGATTTTCCATTTTTTCTACTCCTTACGATTCATCATTGGAATGTTTAGTTTGTGCTTTCGAGCAAAATCAATCGCTTCTTGGTAGCCAGCGTCAACATGCCGCGCAATCCCCATGCCAGGATCCGTAGTTAACACCCTCTCCAGTCTCTTTTCCGCTTCTAGGGTTCCATCTGCGACGATAACCATTCCCGCATGAATGGAATAGCCCATTCCTACACCACCACCATGATGAAGCGAGACCCAGCTTGCCCCACCGACAGCATTAATCATCGCATTAAGTATTGGCCAATCAGCAACAGCATCGCTCCCATCCTTCATTGCTTCCGTTTCTCGATTCGGGGATGCAACAGAACCAGAATCTAAATGGTCACGACCGATGACAATAGGACCCTTTAATTCACCTTTTGCTACTAAATTGTTGATAATTTTTCCAAATCTAGCCCGTTCTTCATAACCAAGCCAGCAAATGCGCGCAGGTAAGCCTTGAAATTTAATCTTTGATTGTGCCATCCTAATCCATTTACACAGGGGTTCATTGTCCTTGAACTCATTTAGAATTGCTTTATCTGTTGTGTAAATGTCCTCTGGATCCCCCGATAATGCGACCCAACGAAACGGTCCCTTACCCTCGCAAAATAATGGGCGAATATAGGCAGGAACAAAGCCTGGAATATCAAAGGCTGCCTTAATTCCTTCATCAAAAGCAATCTGGCGAATATTATTCCCGTAATCAAAGGCTATGGCTCCCCTTTCCTTCATCGATAACATCGCTTGAACATGGATCGCCATGCTTTGTTTTGCTTTACTTACCAGCTCATCGGGGTTCGTATTCCGAAGTTCCTTCGCTTTTTTTGTGGTCAATCCTATCGGAATATATCCATTTAACGGATCATGTGCAGACGTTTGGTCTGTGATGATATCGGGTATAAAGTTTAATTTGATCAGAGCTGGAATAAGTTCAGCCGCATTCCCAACCAATCCAATCGAAAGTGGCTGCCCGTGTTCCTTTGCTTCTTCAGCAAACCGGATCGCTTCATCCAATGAGTTTGCTTTTATATCAAGGTATTGGCTTGCGATCCGTCGTGCGATTCGATTAGAATCCACCTCAATAGCAATACACACCCCTTCGTTCATGGTCACTGCAAGTGGTTGAGCACCACCCATCCCCCCTAAACCAGCAGTTAATGTAATGGTGTGCTTTAGCGAACCACCAAAATGCTGACGTGCAATCTCGGCAAATGTCTCATAGGTTCCTTGAATAATTCCTTGGCTGCCGATATATATCCAACTTCCTGCTGTCATTTGTCCATACATCATTAACCCTTTTCGATCTAATTCATGAAATGTTTCCCAATTCGCCCACGCAGGTACAAGGTTAGAATTGGCTAATAGGACCTTGGGGGCATCACGGTGCGATTTAAATATTGCTACTGGTTTCCCTGACTGGATCAGCAGTGTCTCATCTTCTTCAAGTGTTAACAGGGAATCAATGATGGCCTCAAAGCATTCCCAATTTCGAGCAGCCTTACCTAACCCGCCATATACAATAAGCTCATCAGGATTCTCAGCGACATCATGATCAATATTGTTTGCTAGCATCCTAAGCGCTGCCTCTTGAATCCATCCTTTTGCATTCAGGTGTTGGCCAGAATATTGATATTGCCGTAAATTCTGTTTTAGTTTTTTATTCATAGTCAGCCCTCCTATTCCTTACGCTATTTTAGGAAGCTATCATCTTTACCACGTTTTCGACCAAGTTAATCGAGCTTTTTTCTTTTGATGATGGGGAAAGTTTTGGACAAGTTTTCTCCTCATACCTGCATATATTGTTATGTGGACTACTAATTCGGGGGTGTTTTCATGCATTTTTTTATCGTCAAGAGAAAAACAGTCGCAATTCTATTGATCCTTTGCTGTTCAATCTTTGTCACGTCCATTTGGATCCTTTCAGGTTCAAAAAAATCAGTCACTACGATAAATCAGTATGAGGAGAAGGTTCGAGATATTCACCTGGTAACAGGAGAATTTAAAGCGAAAACAGTAGATGGGAAAGAAATTGAAGCCTATCGGTGGGATCCAGGAACTATTTTTATAAATAAAGGAGAAAACATTCGCCTAAAGATTTTCGGTATTAATGGTAGAGAGCACCCTTTTATAATTGAAGGGACTAAAATTAAAGGAACGGTAACCCAGAATAAGGAAACCGTTATTCCACTTCAATTTAATGAAGAAGGAGTTTATCGATTAATTTGTTTAACTCATCCTGATAAGGAACATAATGGACCAATGATTGCCTATATCATCGTCGATTAATTACAAACGATAAAGCCAAAGAACAGAGATTGTTACTCTGTTCTTTTTTTTGACCTAAGTTACCCTTTCCGATTGATTGCGAAATAGACGTTACTACTGCAATGGTTAACAGGGATTTAGAAAAATTCCCATTATTCTTACCCAAAGATTTTGGAATAATAATATTAACTTTAACCATATAAAAACAGGTTTTAGTTTTTGTATAACAGTTTTTGAAATAACGCTTTCAATTATAGTACAGTTTAATATTTCGAGTGATTTTTATTAGTTCACCAATTTGTCAATTTCTTATAAACCGCTATATATCAACATTTATCATTTAGAATAAAAATTTATTATGAAAAACTGTGATAATTCTCACATGATTTCTGTTATAATAAATGTAAGATAAATTCATCGAAACTGTTATATACTTTTTACCTAAAGAGGTGCTTTTACGATGGAACAATGGAAAAATTTTGCTGCAGGTACATGGACAAAGGAAGTTAATGTACGAGACTTTATTTTAAAAAACTTTAAGCCTTATGAAGGAGACGACTCCTTCTTAGTAGGTCCTACAGAAGCAACAACAAAGCTTTGGGATCAGGTTATGGATTTAACGAAACAAGAACGTGAAAACGGCGGCGTTTTAGATATGGACACAGAGATTGTATCAACCATTACATCTCATGGTCCTGGATATCTTAATAAAGATCTTGAAAAAGTTGTCGGCGTTCAAACTGACGCTCCATTCAAACGCTCAATGCAACCATTTGGCGGAATTCGTATGGCAGCTCAAGCTTGTGAATCATATGGCTTTGAATTAAATAAAGAAGTTGAAAAAACGTTCACTGATTACCGTAAAACACATAATGCCGGTGTATTCGATGCTTATACAGATGAAATGAAGCTTGCTCGTAAATCTGCTATCATTACAGGACTTCCAGATGCTTACGGCCGCGGACGTATTATCGGTGACTACCGTCGTGTTGCTTTATACGGTATTGATTTCTTAATTAAAGAAAAGAAAAAAGACTTAGCTGGTACATCTTCAGTAATGAGCGAAGAAAACATTCGCCTTCGCGAAGAAATTTCCGAGCAAATTCGTGCTTTAAATGAATTAAAGCAACTAGGTGCTGCTTATGGATTTGATTTATCCGTTCCAGCGCAAAACACAGTAGAGGCATTCCAATGGTTATACCTTGGTTATTTAGCTGCAATTAAAGAACAAAATGGTGCAGCAATGAGCCTTGGACGCGTTTCAACCTTCTTAGATATTTATATCGAAAGAGATTTAATGAATGGTGTATTAACAGAGGAAGAAGTTCAAGAAATCGTTGATCACTTCATCATGAAGCTTCGTCTTGTAAAATTTGCAAGAACACCGGATTACAATGATTTATTCAGTGGTGACCCAACTTGGGTAACGGAATCAATTGGTGGTATGGCGCTTGATGGCCGTCCTTTAGTAACTAAGAACTCATTCCGTTTCCTTCATACACTTGATAACCTTGGACCAGCTCCAGAGCCAAACTTAACAGTACTTTGGTCATCTAAGCTTCCAGAAAACTTCAAGAAATATTGTGCAAATATGTCTATTAAAACAAGCTCAATTCAATATGAAAATGATGATATCATGAGCCCAGAATATGGCGATGATTATGGAATTGCTTGTTGTGTATCTGCAATGGAAATTGGTAAGCAAATGCAATTCTTCGGTGCACGTGCTAACCTAGCAAAAGCTTTATTATATGCTATTAACGGCGGGATTGATGAAAAACTAAAAATTCAAGTTGGTCCTAAATACCGTCAGATTACGTCTGAATACCTTGATTATAATGAAGTAATGGAAAGCTTTGACCTAACAATGGAATGGTTAGCTGGACTTTACATTAACACGCTTAATATTATTCATTATATGCATGACAAATACAGCTATGAGCGTATTGAAATGGCGCTTCATGACACGAAAATTCTTCGTACTATGGCAACAGGAATCGCTGGTTTAAGTGTTGTAGCTGACTCATTAAGTGCGATCAAACACGCAAAAGTAAAAGTGATTCGTGATGAAAATGGTCTAGCTGTTGACTTTGAAACAGAAGGCGATTTCCCTAAATACGGAAACAACGACGATGCAGTTGACAATATCGCTGTTGATGTTGTTCAACGTTTTATGAAAAAATTACGTAAACATCAAACATACCGTGATTCATTGCATACGATGTCAGTTCTAACCATTACTTCAAACGTCGTTTACGGTAAGAAAACTGGTAACACACCTGATGGACGTCGTGCAGGTGAGCCATTTGCACCAGGTGCAAACCCAATGCACGGCCGTGATACAAAAGGTACATTAGCATCACTTTCATCTGTTGCTAAGCTTCCTTATGAATATTCATTAGACGGTATTTCTAATACGTTCTCTATCGTACCGAAAGCACTTGGTAAGGATGAGGAAAGCCGTATTCAAAACTTAGTTTCGATCCTTGACGGATATTCAATTAAAACTGGTCACCACTTAAATGTTAACGTATTTAACCGTGAAACATTAATTGATGCAATGGAGCACCCAGAATTATATCCGCAATTAACGATTCGTGTATCTGGATATGCTGTTAACTTCATTAAACTAACAAAAGAACAACAATTAGACGTTATTAACAGAACATTCCACGAAACAATGTAATAAAATTTTAGCAAACTAAAAATGAACCTTCCTCTTCATGCGAAGTGGAAGGTTCTCTGTTAACGGAAGGAGAGCTCATTATGCTCGGAAACATTCATTCAATTGAAACATTTGGTACTGTCGATGGCCCAGGAATTCGGTACGTTATTTTTACGCAAGGTTGTCTATTGCGCTGTCAATTTTGTCACAATGCGGATACGTGGGAAATAGGTACAGGAAAACAAATGTCTGTTTCTGAAATCATGAATGATCTACGCTCCTATTTACCGTTCATTCAGTCATCTGGCGGAGGAATCACTGTAAGTGGTGGAGAACCATTATTACAACTCCCCTTCTTACTAGAATTATTTAAAGAATGTAAGAAAGAAGGAATCCACACTACCATTGACTCCTCTGGTGGTTGCTTTTCAACAGCACCACAGTTCCAAGACCAGCTAATCGAATTGTTGAATTACACAGATTTAGTCCTGCTAGATTTGAAACACATTAACCGAAAAAAGCATATCAAACTAACCGGTATGCCAAATGACCATATTTTAGAATTTGCTAAGTTTCTATCAGAACGCCAAATTCCGGTTGGATTAGGCATGTTCTAGTACCTGGCATCACCGATGATATTGAGGATCTTAACCAAATGGGACAGTTTATTTCTACATTGAAAAATGTTGAAAAGGTCGAAATCCTCCCCTACCATATGCTCGGTGTATATAAATGGGAAGCTCTTGGAATGGAATATCCACTTAAGGATGTTAAACCGCCAAGTGACGAAAAGGTTGCAGAGGCCTATAAAATCCTTACAGAACAAACCGTTACGGTATAATAAAGTAAAGGTGCTTTTCCAAACGGAAATGCACCTTTTTTTCTATGAAATCATATTTATATTCATTTTTTGAAACAAATTGTTCAATACGTTCGTATATAATTTATTGTTTTCTTCTATTTTCCATTGTTCTAAATCATTTAATTCTATATACTCAATTCATTAGTGTAAAAAAAGAGGTGAGAATAATGCTTGAATATATTCTGGATTTTTCAAATAGCTATGGTCTATATTCCATATATGCAGGCCTTGTTCTTGGTCTTTTTATTAAACTCTTTTTAGTATGGTCTTTACAAGAAGCCAATATCGACATATTTACAAAAAAAGTACAAGTTAAATTAACGACCAATGATATACAGATCCAAAAGAAAAGCAGAGTTGCTCCAAATCAGATTCTTATCTGGATTATCAAGTTCATTCGTAATAAAACGGGAACGGGTGATGATCAAGAAGCGTCAATGATTCTCCTTCAACCATAGAAAAAATAATTTTTCCTAGGAGGAAATCATGAAACTTTCAAAATCAACGCTTATTTTTTCCATCATTGCCACTGTGACCTTATTCTTATCAGGTTGCTCAGCAGCGAGCGCACAAGATAATAGCAGCCTATTTCATCAAATATTAGTCGGACCGATTGCAACAGGTATTCACGGATTGGCTAATCTTTTTCAAGGCAGCTATGGATTGGCGATAATATTCATTACATTTATCATTCGTTTAGTGTTAATGCCACTTATGCTAAGACAATACAAAAGCCAACAGCAAATGAAAGAAAAAATGGATTCACTAAAACCTGAGATGTCTGAACTTCAAGAAAAAATTAAAGCAACAAAAGATAAAGTTGAACAGCAAAAGCTTCAGCAGGAAATGTTTGGATTATATAAAAAACATGGGGTAAATCCGTTAGGAATGGGCTGCTTACCTTTACTTATCCAAATGCCTATTTTAATGGGATTATATTATGCAATAAGAGGTTCGAAAGAAATAGCGAGCCACACCTTCCTATGGTTTAACTTAGGTCATTCAGATATTTGGATTACGCTTTTAGCTGGTGTGATTTACTACTATCAGTTTAAAGTATCACAATCTAATCTCCCAACTGAACAGCAGCAACAAATGAAAATGATGGGACTACTATCCCCTTTTATGATTGTGTTCATGTCGCTAAATGCACCTGCAGCCCTGCCGCTCTATTGGACTGTAGGAGGATTATTTCTAATCCTTCAAACAATGCTTGGGCGTAAAATGTACCAACCAAAAACAGCTAAAAATATATCGCTAGAAAAGTAAGATTTCACTCTAAGTTATTGAGCGGACATAGAGTATCTTATTTTGATAAAAATAACCTTTTGTTGGTCATATGTGGACATAGGATACCCTATTAATATAATAACCACTGAATCATGCCAAATAATGATCAAATAACGAACCTGTTGTCCGTTTAGCCTATCAAAACAACACTTTTTGTGAAATTAGCGGAACAGATGTCCGTTGCAACAGATCAAATAAAAAATGAAGCCAAACTCAATTTCCATTGAGTTTGGCTTCATTCTTAGGCTGTTAGCTCGAATGCTAACAGCCTTTCTTATTATACTTCTTGAAAATATTCCTTGTAATACCCGCCAACTTTTCCTGAATTATCAATGATAAAGTAAAATTCATCTGTCTCGTTTTTTACTTCATACGTTTTGCCCTCTGTTAATACTTGATTAACCACATATTTTTTTGCATTTGTATGAACACAGGTTACTTTTTTGATTGATTCGCGATCATGCCATTTATTATGAATCAAGATGTGACACTCCTTTAGAAATCTATTTCTAATTTATTATAAGGAATGGATAGGACAAACAGCAACCCTATTGTTCATTTCCAGGGTTAAATCTCAGTTGGATCTACTTGGTAAAAATATTTGAATTTTACCAATTTTGAAATTAATTTCATACAATTGAAATAAAAATAAGGGTTTTCAAAACCTTGAAAAACCTTTACAATAAATTCAAACTTAATAATATTTCCTTAAAACCGAGGAGGCATGCAAGTGAAAATTATGAGTAATGAGCAATTAATCGTCTCGTATCGTGATGCATTGAAGTCGGATAAGGATAAGGATTGGATTAAAGTTTTGAAGGATGAAATTCAACGACGTGGGTTAAGACCATTTAAAAAAGGGTAATCAATTATCAACACCGCTGTTAGTTAGCTAACAGCGGTGTTATTTTTTTGTATCTCTTTTGAGCAAAAAAATAAACCGAATAAATCGGTTTAAGAAAAATCCATATATGAAAAATCATTGAAGCTTTGCGGATGCCTACGTTTTTCGGACAGGGCAGATTCAATAATTTCCTTGTTTTCAACCTGAAGATCTAAATCTGCACAGGATAAACAATGTTGAAATCTTGCTCCAGTAAGAAAAACATCTATACCATCCTCGTTGAGAAAAAGGACATTCTCCTCATAAGTCGAAAAACGGTGTGAACTGTGCTTTAGTTCATGCATTCCTCTACTTCCCTCCGTCATAATTCTTCTATATATTCATTATATACCAAATTTTCTGTCATTAATTGTGTCTAATTTAAGAACTAATGACTTTGAACCTTTTTTCGATATGCAGTCATGTTCCGTCCATGAATCATGTAATAAATAACAATCCCGAGTAAAATAATAATTGAACTTGATTGGTAAATTTGGTGAAAGCCAATTTCATTAATTGCGAGTCCAGCGACATAGGAACCTACTCCAATTCCAATATCAAATATAGAAAGATAGGTGGCTGTAGCCATTCCCCTTTGTTTTGGTTTTGCATATTGAACAGCGATCGTTTGGAAGCTAGGTGAAGCCGTTCCCCACCCTAACCCAATTAATGCAGCCGCAAGGATAAAAACAAAGGCGGAATGTACCGATCCAAGGACATACATGCCAACAGCAAAACAAAACAGTGCGGGGTAAATAATCCAATTTTCACCGTATAAATCGAACCATTTGCCAGTAAACGGTCTGGATAAAAGTAACACAAGCGCATATACAACAAAAAACCAACTTGATAACTCCACTAAACCCACTTCAACTGCAAAGACAGAAACGAAGGAAAGAATGGAAGCATAGACGAGCCCTAACAAGGATCCTAGAATTGAAATAGGAATGGCAGATCGTTCAAATAGATTCTTCAATTGAAATGATGGAACAACAGACGATTTTTGTTTAGGTAGTTTGATACCAAAACCACATATTAAAGCTAATCCAGAGCTTATTAGGCAAACTGTAAATAGCATCGACGTTGTGAATTGATTAATGATTGTAAGCCCAATAAAAGGGCCCACGACCATCGCAACATTATTGGATAAGACAAAGTAGCCCATCCCCTCTCCTCGGCGTGAATCTGGGAGAATATCAGCGACAATCGCACCGGTGGCTGTCGTACTCATTCCAAAGCCAATCCCATGTAAAAGTCGAAGTAATAGTAGAGTAGAGAGTGAGTTAGGAAAAAAATACAAGCACGATGCACCCGAAAATATAATTAGTGCACTAATTAGCGTTCGTTTTTTACCAAAGCGCTCTAACCAGTATCCAGCAAATGGTCTGGTAACAATAGCTGAGACCAAAAATACTGTAGTCAGCAACCCTGCATTTGCATTACTGCTGTGAAATTCTTTAATTGCATAAACCGGTAACGTTACTAGGAAAATGTAAAAGGCCAGAAAAACAAAAAAGTTTCCCCCAGCTATCAATAAAAAATCCTTTGTCCATAATGTTTGATTCTTGTTCATAAAAATTACGCCTCGCTTATAATTGTTTAAACCATGCTGATAAAAGAGCAGTTAATTCTCTTTTTGAAGCTTCTGTAAGTGACTCACTTAATTGGTAATTCAAATTCATGACCGCTTTTTCCCATTCAGGAAAAGCAAGAAGAGCTTTTTCCGATAATTTAATATACTTTTTGCGTTTATCAGAACCTGATTCTTGAATTATATACCCCTGTCTTGCTAACCGCATAATCGTCCTTGTCATCGGAGGAGCCTCTACCGATAGGTAATCACAAAGTTCCTTTTGCGTAAGAGTCCCTTTTTCTTTTAAAACATAAATAACGGACCATTGTGCACTATATAAACCAAATGGTTGCAGTACTTCGTTTAGTTTTTTCGTTAACTTTCTAGAAAGCTGATGGACTTGATGAAATAATTCATGTTCAATAATCAATTGATCCCCTCCTTTTCTCTTACCTAGGTAATTATTTAATAAAAAAAGTAACTACTTCATTCATTGAAATAGTTACTTAGGTAAGTATATTCTTTGTTCACAAATATGTCAATTTTTTTAGTATTATTGTTATTCACCTTTCGGATAAGCAGTGATACAAAGATCGCTACCAATTTGTTCAATAGAATGAAAATCAACATTTATTGCTGCATCCATTGTTTCTGAATCTGGCCCGGCATAAGGTGTTTTTGAATTTCTCCCACCTATAAATTTCGGTGCAACATAGATCAAGTATTTATTAATTAAACCTGCTTGTAAAAATGTTCCGTTTAATTCACTTCCGCCTTCCAACAATACATCGGTTAATCCCCGATTATATAATTCACTTAGCACGCTCGGTAGATCTAGTCCTGACTCTGCAATAGGAACAGAGATTATTTCAAGTCCCTTTGCCTTTAACTCTTGAACTTTTTGCTCGTTAACATCCTCACCTGTAATAACCCATGTCGATGCATCCGCTGTTTCCGTAACTTGAGCGTTAAGGGGTAACCTTAAATTTGTATCAAGTATAATCCGAACCGGGTTTTTACCACCGTTAGGAAGCCTTGTTGTTAACTGTGGATCATCAGCTAATACCGTCCCAATCCCAACCATGATTCCATCTACCTCATTGCGTAGTTGGTGAACGGAGCTTCTGGCTTCGCTTCCCGTAATCCATTGGGAATGCCCATTATAGGTGGCTATTTTGCCGTCCAAGGTCATCGCCACCTTTGATATAATAAACGGAGTTTTCTTGACCATATTGTGAATAAACCGTTCATTTAGTAAGCGGGCTTCCTGCTCCAGCACACCAACCTCTACTTCTATTCCAGCATCCTGAAGGATTTTAATACCTCTACCGGCTACTAGTGGGTTAGGGTCTTGCATGGCAACGACCACCCGATTGACTCCTGAATCCTTCACAAGCTCTGCACAAGGAGGAGTTTTTCCATAGTGGGAGCAAGGCTCTAACGTAACATATAAAGTAGCATCCTTTGCATGGTCTCCTGCCATACGAAATGCATGCACCTCCGCATGTGGTTCACCTGCCCGGCGGTGCAGACCCGAGCCAACAATCATCCCGTCTTTAACAATAACAGCCCCTACGAGTGGATTTGGATTCGTTTTCCCTCTTGCCGTGGCGGCAAGCTCTAAGGCAATATTCATAAAATATTGGTCTGTTTTCATTTTAATAGCTCCTTAACTAGGTATTCGCGTTTGTTCTGGGATGTGCCCAGATTTTAAGATTTTCGTTTCTAAGTACTTTTCATTGTGTTCACTAATTCCACCCCAAAGCGGCATGTGAGAATTAGTTGAAAGACCTTTTTCTTTAAGTGCGTGAAGCTTTTTCGGGTTGTTTGTAATAAGGACAACTGGTTTTGATCGCATGGCTCGTAATATGAACAATGGCTCATCGTAAGCCCTTAAATCATCTTCAAAACCTAATGCGTGATTGGCATCAACCGTATCCATTCCCTGTTCCTGCAATAAATACGCTAATGATTTTGAAAAGAGGCCAATTCCTCTTCCTTCATGATTAGCCAAGTAAAACAATGCGCCGTGTCCATTCTCAACAATCATTTTCAGTGATTGCTGAAGCTGATATCCACAGTCACAGCGTTTGCTGCCAAAAATATCACCCGTATGACAAATGCTATGAAACCTAACGAACGATTGCTCACTGTGTTCAAAATCTCCATAAACTAAAATGGATGATTGCTGTAAATCAGCCAAACGGGCAGTGGAAAGTGAATCGAGAATCTGTTCTTTATCTATGTATTCCTCTTTTAATTTTAACCAAGAGTACCATTTAAATGTAACAACATTATCACCTAATTGCACGGGTAATTTGACTGGACCGACGAGACAAATTGCTGGTTTATTATCTATATTAATCATGGTCATCTTTTCTTTTAAAATATCTTTTACTTCTATTGAAAGCATATTTTCAATCCCCATTCTTCACTACGCTATTTTTACTATAATTATGTAACTGAGCATAAAATAGTAAACAATACGCGTCAAGTAATAAAGCTTCCTAAATTAATTGAGAATATTTATTGATTTCCCAGAATATTTTTATAAACTAATTGACATTATTACTATATATATAGTAAAGTTTAAAAAAATAAAATATTTTTATTTCTTATCCAGAGAGGTTGAGGGTATGGCCCGATGAAACCTCAGCAACCATCAATGATTTATCATTGAAAAGGTGCTAAGTCCAGCAAGTTGTAAAAACTTGAAAGATAAGGAGAATGGCTAAATGTCCCAACTACACTTAAGTCTTCTTCTTAGAAAGAAGACTTTTTTATTTTTACTTGAAAAGGAGTGGCGGCTTTGTACAAAATTGATACTGTGCTAGCGCAAATTGGAAATCGTAGTGAACAAACAACAGGAACAGTAAATCCACCGGTCTATTTTTCTACTGCATATCGACATGAAGGAATTGGACAATCAACCGGATTTGATTACACAAGAACTGGGAATCCAACTAGAAAAATTTTGGAGCAGGCGATAGCAGAGCTAGAAGCTGGCGACCAAGGATATGCCTGTAGTTCGGGCATGGCCGCCATCCTTACCATATTATCGATTTTCCAATCAGGGGACGAATGGATTGTATCCAAAGATTTATATGGTGGAACTTACCGACTCCTTGAACAAGGCTTTAAAAAGTGGGGCTTAACGAGCCATTATGTGAATACAACAAACCCTGAGGAGATTACGAAATACATATCTCCAAGAACGAAAGCAATCTTTATTGAAACACCAACGAATCCGTTAATGGAGCAAACCGATATAGGCGCAGTTGCGAAAATCGCCAATGAAAACAATATTTTACTAATCGTTGACAATACCTTCTATACACCGCTCCTGCAAAAACCAATTACACTTGGAGCCGATATCGTCATTCATAGCGCTACAAAATATTTAGGTGGTCATAATGACGTTCTTGCCGGTCTAATCGTCGCAAAGGGCAAAGAACTTTGTGATAAACTTGCCCTCTTTCATAATGCCGCTGGTGCTGTATTAAGCCCGTTTGATTCTTGGCTGTTGATTCGAGGCATGAAGACATTATCACTTCGGATGGAACGACACGAAAAAAATGCAAAAAGAGTCGTGGAGTTCTTATCCGCACACGAAGATGTAATCGATGTCCTTTACCCTGGTAAAGGTGGAATGGTTTCGTTCCGTATTAAAGATGCAGCCTGGGTAAATCCCTTCCTACAAAACATGAAGCTGATTTCATTTGCAGAAAGCTTAGGAGGCGTTGAAAGCTTTATTACCTACCCTACGACACAAACACATGCCGACATCCCTGAACACATTCGTGAGGAAACGGGTGTCTGTAATCGGCTTTTACGCTTTTCAGTTGGCCTAGAGGATTCAGAAGACATCATTAATGATTTACAACACGCGCTTACACACGCTAAAAAGGAGGTTGCGGTATAATGGAGACAAACTACACATTTGAAACAAGACTGCTTCACAATCGCCATAAAATTGATCCGAACACTGGGGCAGTGAGTGTGCCCATTCAGCATGCATCAACCTTCCATCAGTTTGATGTCGATCAGTTTGGAAAATATGATTATGCAAGAAGTTTAAACCCTACTCGGGAAGCTTTGGAGGATGTGATTGCCGAATTAGAAGGTGGTATAAAAGGATTCGCCTTTGCATCTGGGATGGCAGCTATTTCAACTGCCTTTCTCCTTCTCTCACAGAATGATCACGTAGTCATTACTGAGGATGTTTATGGTGGTACCTTCCGTATGGTAACCGAGGTTTTATCTAGACTTGGCATTCAACATACATTTGTTGATATGACTGACCTCGAAAAAGTTGAAAAAGCCATTCAACCTAATACAAAATTATTCTATGTTGAAACGCCTTCAAATCCATTATTAAAGGTAACGGATATACAAGCGATTAGTGATCTAGCAAAGAAATGCGGCGCTCTTACATTCGTCGATAATACCTTTCTAACACCTGCCAGCCAAAAACCACTTGAACTTGGGGCTGATGTTGTCCTTCATAGTGCCACTAAATTTTTGTCAGGTCACAGTGACGTTGTTGCTGGACTAGCTGTCGTCAAGGATGAAGAATTAGCAAAAAGATTAGGCTTTTTACAAAACTCATTTGGGGCTGTACTTGGCGTACAGGATGCTTGGCTTGTACTTAGAGGGTTAAAAACCTTACATGTGCGACTACAACACTCCGTCAAGGCTGCACAAAAAATTGCAGAGTTTTTACAATCGCAGGATTGGGTAGAAAAAGTATACTACCCTGGTTTAGCAAACCATCCGCAATATGATATCCAAGCTAAGCAAGCCAAAGATGCAGGTGCTGTGTTATCATTTGAATTGAAAAATGAAGAAATTTTCCGTAAATTTATAGCGAATGTAAAAATACCAGTATTTGCTGTAAGCCTGGGGGCAGTTGAATCCATTCTATCCTACCCAGCCAAAATGTCACATGCTGCAATGCCGGAAGCAGAACGATTACAAAGAGGGATTAGCAATCAATTGCTTCGTCTTTCAGTCGGACTAGAAAATCCGGATGATCTTATCGCTGATTTCACATCAGCCATTCATGATCATGCCGATAAACCTTTAGAGGTGTAAAATGAGCTTTTTATCAAAATTAGAAAATCAAATACTTATAGGTGATGGTGCAATGGGCACCCTGCTTTATTCATATGGAAAGGACAGCTGTCTTGAGGAACTAAATCTTTCCCATGCTGAACAAATCCTTTCCATTCACCGTGCTTATATTAATGCTGGTGCCGACATTATTCAAACCAACACGTATGCAGCAAATGCGTTAAAATTAGCAAGATATGGTCTTGAATCATCAGTAAAAGAAATTAATACAGCGGCGGTTCAAATTGCAAAAAAAGCTGCTGAAGGTAAAACCTATGTTCTTGGAACCATTGGTGGAAACCGTGGGATTAAACCCAAAAGTGTGAGCCTTGAAGGAATTAAAAAAAGCTTTCAAGAACAGCTTTTTTCCTTACTAGTTGAGGGTGTAGATGGGATCATCCTAGAAACTTACTATGACCTCGAGGAAATTGAAACGGTTTTGGCCATTGCTAGGAGAGAAACAGAACTTCCAATCGTTGCGCAATTATCGATGCAGGAGGTTGGGTTCATGCAGGACCATACCCCTATCGCAGAAGCGCTTTTGAGATTGGAGCAATTAGGTGCGGATGTCGTTGGCCTTAATTGTCGACTTGGTCCTCATCATATGTTAAAGGCATTAGAAGAGGTTCCTCTTCCAAAGCATTCATTTTTATCGGCTTATCCTAATGCAAGTTTGCCAACCTTTACTGATGGTGTTTTTCACTATGAAGGAAATGCTGAGTACTTTAAAAATTCTGCTCCATTGTTTAGAGATCAAGGGGTACGATTACTTGGTGGCTGCTGCGGGACAACTCCTGAGCATATCCGTGCTTTTAGTGAAGCACTTAGAAACGTACCACCCATTACGGAAAAGGTAACGAAGCAGCAACCACCAAAAATTGATATTAAGCCGGTTGCAACCATTAGGGAAATTCCAGCATTACACGAAATCGTAAAAAAACGCCATTCAATTTTAGTTGAGTTGGATCCACCTAGAAAGCTAGACACGACCAAATTTTTCGCGGGTGCAAAAGCATTAAAGGAAGTGGGAATTGATGCCATTACCCTTGCGGATAACTCACTTGCCTCACCACGGATTTCAAATTCGGCCATTGGACATTTGGTAAAAACAGAAATTGGACTTAGACCTTTAATCCATATTACCTGTCGTGATCGTAATATTATCGGCTTACAATCTCATTTAATGGGACTTTCTACACTTGGATTAACGGATGTATTAGCGATTACAGGCGACCCTGCTCGTGTTGGCGATTTCCCTGGTGCCTCGTCGGTATACGACGTATCGTCATTCGAATTAATTTCGATGATTAAGCAGTTAAACGAAGGCGTAAGTGTTTCTGGTAAAGAATTAGGGCAAAAAACCACTTTTTCCGTTGCTTCGGCTTTTAATCCAAACGTTCGATCAGTAGAAAAAGCCGTCATTAGAATGGAGAAAAAAATCGCTCATGGAGCAGATTATTTTATTACCCAACCTGTTTATTCTGAAGAGAAATTAATAGAGGTATATGAAGCAACCCGACATATTAGTGCTCCAATATACATTGGCTTAATGCCAATAACTAGCTATAAAAACATGGAATTTTTACATCATGAAGTACCTGGCATTAAAATCTCTGATTCAATCAGAGAAACCATTGCGAAGTACAAGGATGACCCTGCTCAAGCAGCCCTAGAAGGTTTAGCTATTACAAAGTCGTTAATTGATACGGCATTAGAGCTTTTCAACGGCATCTACCTTATTACACCATTCCTTCGCTATGAGCTAACTGTCGAATTAGCAGACTATACCAACAAGAGAATCGCAAAATTAGCAAGGGGGAAACAAGATGTCCAGAGCATCATTTACTGATCAGTTAAAATCACGGATCCTCATTATGGATGGCGCGATGGGAACGATGCTTCAGGAAGAGAATTTATCTGCTGAGGATTTTGGCGGAGAGCAATATGAAGGCTGTAATGAAAATTTAACCCTCACTCGACCTGATGTCATTGAAAGAATTCATTTGCAATATCTACAGGCTGGTGCAGATATTATTGAGACCAATACTTTCGGATCAACCAGTATTGTATTAGATGAGTACCAGCTTGGACATAAGGCATATGAGCTTAATAAAAAAGCTGCCCAAATTGCCAGGAATGCCGCAGACCAACTCTCGACCCCTGAAAAACCACGTTTTGTAGCAGGCTCGATGGGTCCTACTACGAAAACGTTAAGTGTTACAGGCGGAACGACTTTTGATGCCCTCGCAGACTCTTATGAAGAGCAAGCGATAGGCTTAATCGACGGAGATGTCGATTTACTTTTACTTGAAACTAGCCAAGATTTATTAAATGTAAAGGCTGGCTTTGTTGGAATACAACGTGCATTTGAAAAAACAGGAAAAACATTGCCGTTAATCATCTCAGGGACAATTGAACCGATGGGTACCACTCTTGCGGGTCAATCCATCGATGCCTTCTATATTTCGGTTCAGCACATGAATCCTGTTGCTGTTGGGCTAAATTGCGCGACTGGTCCAGAATTTATGCAGGACCATATACGCTCACTTTCAAATCTCGCCTCAACTTCTGTCATTTGCTATCCAAATGCAGGACTACCGGAATGAGGAAGGTCATTATCATGAAACACCTGACATTTTGGCTAAAAAGCTAGCAGGATTTGCTAAAGAAGGCTGGCTAAATATTGTTGGGGGATGTTGCGGTACAACCCCAGCACATATTCAAGCCATTTCAGAGGTTATGAAAGAATACAAACCGCGAAAGGCTACCGAAAACTCTTCTCATATGGTCTCAGGGATTGAACCTTTTATTTATGATGATCCAACATTACGTCCAATCATGGTTGGAGAAAGAACGAATGTTATCGGTTCTCGAAAGTTCAAGCGATTAATTGGAGAGGGAAAATTTGAAGAAGCGGCAGAAGTAGCTCGCGCTCAGGTTAAGGGCGGTGCTCACGTTATTGACTTATGTCTTGCCGACCCTGACCGAGATGAAATTCAAGACATGGAAGGCTTTATTAAGGAAGTTGTCAAAAAAGTAAAGGTGCCTCTGGTTATTGACTCTACAGATGATGCTGTCATCGAAAAAGCTTTAACCTATTCCCAAGGGAAAGCCATCATCAACTCGATTAATCTTGAAGATGGTGAAGAGCGTTTTGAGGCGATTACTCCATTAATACATCGTTATGGAGCTGCTATTGTAGTAGGAACGATTGACGAGATTGGAATGGGTGTTTCGGCTGAGAGAAAGCTAGAAATTGCAAAGCGATCATATGATTTACTCGTTAATAAGTATAAAATTCAACCACAAGATATTATTTTCGATCCGCTTGTCTTCCCTGTTGGAACGGGAGACGAACAATATATCGGTTCAGCAAAAGCAACTGTGGATGGAATTAAAAGAATTAAAGAAGCGTTCCCAAAAACCCAAACTGTTCTTGGAATTAGTAACGTTTCCTTTGGATTACCTGCTGTTGGAAGAGAAGTATTAAATTCTGTCTTTTTATACCACTGTACTCAGGCAGGCTTAGATTATGCCATTGTCAATACGGAAAAGCTAGAACGGTTTGCTTCTATTTCCAAGGAAGAAGTAGAACTAGCTGAAAAGCTTTTGTTCGATACTAATGAAGAAACTCTCGCAACGTTTACTGATTTTTATCGAGACAAGAAGAAAGAAACTAAGCAAACAATACCATCGATGACATTAGAGGAGCGTCTGGCCTACTATATCGTTGAAGGAACAAAGGAAGGTTTGCTACCAGATTTAGATGAAGCCTTAACAAAATATCCCGCCCCACTTGATATTATTAATGGACCGTTAATGGATGGAATGAAGGAAGTTGGGCGTCTCTTTAACGATAATCAGTTAATCGTAGCTGAAGTTCTACAAAGTGCTGAAGTCATGAAAGCGGCAGTTGCCTTCCTTGAGCCACATATGGAAACGAACAGTTCCAGTTCAACAAAAGGAAAGATTATCTTAGCAACTGTAAAAGGTGACGTACATGATATTGGGAAAAACTTGGTTGATATTATTTTAAGTAACAATGGCTACGAAGTCATTGACTTAGGTATAAAGGTTGCCCCTGCCGAACTTGTAGCAGCTATCAAGAAAGAAGAACCAGATATGGTTGGCTTGTCTGGATTATTGGTTAAATCAGCTCAACAGATGGTGATTACAGCTCATGATATGAAGCAAGCAGGTATTGATATCCCTATTTTAGTAGGGGGAGCTGCTTTGTCTCGTAAATTTACAGATACAAAAATTTCAAATGAATACGAAGGACTCGTTCTTTATGCTAAAGACGCCATGAATGGGTTAGACCTTGCTAATCAAGTCCAAAATCCTGAAGACTTTGATAAATTGGTTCAAGAAAAAGAAACAAAACGAAACAACTTAGCTCAATCACCTGCTCAAGTATCGAAAAGCACGGTTGCAACAGCTGTGAAAGTCGTTTCTAGTGTAAGAACGGATGTCCCGGTTTATGTCCCAAAAGATACAGACCGTCATATTGTGAAAAGCTATACGATGGACCATGTTGAACCTTATATCAATAAGCAGATGTTAATTGGTCATCATCTTGGTGTTAAAGGAAATATCGAAAAACTCCTTGCCGCTGGTGATGAAAAGACAGTAAAAATTAATGACATGGTCAATCAATTAATCGTGGATGCAAAAAAGAATAATTGGATTAAGCCACAGGCTGTCTACCAATTCTTCCCTGCTCAAAGCGATGGAAATAAGGTCATTATCTATGATCCTAAAGAACCAAAAAAGGTGTTACAAGAATTTGATTTCCCTCGTCAAGCTGTGGGGGCACACCTTTGTTTGAGTGATTTTATCAAAACTGTCGACAGTGGTTTATCTGATTACGTTGGTTTCTTTACCGTAACGGCGGGACCAGGTGTACGTGAAATTGCTGAAAACTTAAAGGAACAAGGGAGATTTTTAGAATGCCATGCTCTTCAGGCTCTCGCTTTAGAAACTGCTGAAGGTTTAGCTGAACTTATTCACAGACAAATGCGTGACCGTTGGGGCTTCCCTGATCCTGTTGATTTTACAATGAAGGACCGCTTCTCAGCGAAATACCAAGGACAACGGTTCTCGTTCGGTTATCCAGCATGTCCTGAGCTTGATGATCAAGAAAAACTATTCTCCCTTATCCAGCCTGAAGATATTGGAGTAAACTTAACAGAAGGATTTATGATGGAACCAGAGGCATCAGTATCTGCGATGGTTTTTGCTCACCCTGATGCTCGATATTTTACCGTATTACGGAATGAATAATAACACAAAAAAACAGCTTTCGTATGAAGGCTGTTTTTTTTAACCTATTTTTCTGCTTCTTCCTCCGTGTATGGATCATGCTCTACAGCAGGAAGATCCCCAAAGGTTGTCATGATACCTTCTTCGTCCAAGGTATCCTCGTATTGATCATGCAATTCGTTAGGGTATACAGTCACATTTTTTCCATACATATCATTTCCAATAAAATTCTCAAAATCTTCAACATATCCAATTTTTTCATCTGCTTCATTATAACTGTTTTCATAACGATCATTTGGAAACGCAAAGTCAGATGGCGATTCAGAAGTGCCCCATTCTGCTACTTCCTGCCAAGAATCTTCTGCATCATACGCAACGGACTCATCCTCTTCATCTAAATCAAACTTGCCAAATGGAGGCATTAATACGCCCTCTTCTAATGGTCGTTTGTGTGACACGAGTCGATCTGGACTATGTTCTTTGCAATAGGTTGTGGTTGGTAGTACTTCAAGACGTTCTAGAGGGATTTCAACTCCACAAACCTCGCATTTCCCATACGTCCCTTGATCTATCGATTTTAGTGCCTTATCAATATTTCTTAAATGCAGTTCTTCGTGTTCATTTAAAGCAATATCCTTTTCCCGTTCGTAAAGATCTGTCCCTTCGTCTGCAGGGTGGTTATCATAACTTGACAGCTCCCCCATCGACTCATGATAGTGACCTCTTTCTAAACCAAAATGATCATTTTGTTCGAATCGCATTAGTAAATCTTGTTTTTCATCATTTAGCTGTTTGCGGAAGTTGGATAGTTGTTCTGAAGTAAGCATAATCTAACTCCTTTCAACCCAATCAGGGAGAATTCGCTCACATATAATCAAATATGTTTATTTCATTTGCACGAATTATAACATTAGTTTTCCAAAGACAACTTCTTTCATTCTTAAGAAAGAAATGTCTTTTATGCATAAAAATCTTAGGGGAAATGGATGATAAGATGGAATTTGACAATTAAGGAGGGAAAAATGTGGTTAACGAAAATTTTAATAAATTTAATCAAGAACAAAAAAAGCATCAGTCTCCATATGTCAGCAATAAAACCCTTGATAACAGTGGGAACTTTAATAAGTCCGATTATAATAGCCAAGAAAATACCGATAAATCTGTGGGGGCAACAGGGAGAATTTTAGATTAAAAAAACCAGGTTGCCCTGGTTTTTCATCAATAATGTATGTGTGGAGTTGTAAAAATTTTATCCAATTTTCCAGCGATAATTTTAGCTGCATGCTCAGAATCATCCGTAGCAATTTGGATAAATTCTCCTTCATAATCCAATTGCTTATGCTGATAACGTGGATCATAGTAAAATTCAAGTAAAAGCTTAATAAACTCTTTATAGTCTTGATTTTCCAATGACGAGGTCATAGCCAACTTAATATCGACGTTCTTAATGCGTTTTTGAATCCGGGAAAATTTCTCAACTACTTGTGGATGAAACCACTCTTCTTGATAAAAAGTTTCAACATACTCATGATAAATTCGTTCAACCCGACTGTTTAAAGACGCTTCAATGTAAAAATGAACACCGCCCAATTTGGTTATTAACAATTCCTCGGGTTGAGTGATTTTCCCAATCCGTTTACTTTCTGCTTCAACAATAACATAAGAGGAATCCTTTAATTGGACTAAACGTGAAAATAATAAAGCATCAAAGGTTTTTTGATTATTAACATCTGTCTCCTTACCCATAGAACCAAAAATTGAACCTTTATGACCTGCAAGACCTTCTAAATCGAGTACTGGATAATCGTTTTGATTTAGTTTTGCTAGAATTTCCGTTTTCCCAACACCAGTCATGCCATGAATAACGACAGTGTGAGTTGGAATCATTTTTGGGATTATATCAAGTATTTCTTCTCGATACGCTCGATAACCGCCTTCAATACGATGAACTGAAAATCCTGCAAAATCCATAAACGTCGCTACAGACTTACTACGCATGCCCCCTCGCCAACAAAAAAGGACTGGAATACTACCGTCCTTTGCAAGCTTTTTAATTTGTGATAATAGGGCTGGTAGTTTTGGCGATATTAATTCCATTGCTCGCCACTTAGCATTTTCTGGACCAATTTGCTTATAAATGGTCCCAATTTCTTTTCGTTCTTCATTATTGAACAGTGGAACATTTATCGCTCCTGGAATGGTTGCCTCTTCATATTCCTCGGGGGAACGAACATCCACAGGAATAGCGTTGTTCATGGATAAAAATTGTTGTACTGATATATCAAACAAGGTAATAAACCTCCATATACTTTTAAAATCACTCTTACTATTGTATACCAAAAAATACATATTTTATATAGGGGATTACTTAAAAAAGAACCAGCATCTTCTTCCTATACCATTTTCTGAAATATTTTAGGTAAAATTAATGTAAAAATACAAAAAATTGTAATAACTATCGCCTTCTTCCAAAGATTTATCGATTAATTTTTGTTATTATAAAAAAGTTATAGATTCTATCAAAAAGGTGAAACGATGTTTAAAGATTTGTTTGCTCATAGCTGCGTAGTCATTACCCTATATTTTATAGTTGGTTCCATTTTTAGGATTTACCAAACTCCAACAAATCGATTTTCCAGGATCATATTTGGACTTATCTCGGGAGTTATCGGGTCCATCATCATTTTCTTTAATGTAAAATTGTCGGAATATGTATTACTTGATCTTCGACATCTCGCCATTCTCATATCGGCATTTTTTGGTGGTACATTTTCAGCTATCATTACCACTTGCATCATAGCCTTTACAAGGTTTATTTTTTTTCCTGTTGGTTTTTCAACCTATGCAACAATCATTACACTGTTTGTTGTTTGCTTTTGTGTAATAATAATTGAAAAACTAAAATTTTCCCAACATAACAAAACCATTCTCATGCTTATATGTAGTACGAGTCTATATTCTATTATGTTTGCGTTTGTTTTGTCCCATTACAATATACAGGATACTTTTGTTGATACTATTTTATTGTCCTATACACCAATATCACTGCTAGGTGGTTATTTAACCTTTTATTTAACGAACTATATTTTGTCCTCCAACCATTCCTATTTGGAATTAAAAAAGCAAGCCCAATTTGATTATTTAACCGGACTACAAAATGTTCGTCAATTTGAGTTATTATTAGAAAAAGAGTCAAAAAAATCAATGCAGAATAATCGCCAATACGCTCTCTTCTTCATCGATATCGACTACTTTAAAAGAGTAAATGATACATATGGTCATCCAGCTGGTGACGAAATTTTAAGAAGTTTAAGTCGCTTGCTCATTCAATCAACTTCAATAAAAGATTATGTTTTTCGCAATGGTGGAGAAGAATTTTCAATTCTTACTCCTAATACCGACCAAGAGACTGCCCTTAAACTTGCAGAAAAGATTCGAAACATCGTTGAGGATCATGAGTTCTATTTGCCTAATGGGAATTTCATATCAATTACAGTGTCAATTGGTGTTGCTCTAAGCTCAATCGATCAAAGTGTTTCGGATATAATTCACCAAGCTGATCATGCATTGTATACCGCTAAGAACACTGGTCGTAATCGAATCGCTGTCGCTTAAATGTAAAATCTCATGTAAAAACGAGCAGATTTTTCACCTGCTCGTTTCTTTTATGGGATTATTGTTTTGATTGTAATGCTTCTTTTGCCAGCAACCCTAATGTCATGTCATCCATAGGTGGATTATGTAGACCAGCTCGGACATCACGATAATAGCGTTGCAGTGGACTTTTTAAAGACAAGCTTTTGGCACCAACAATACGCATCGCTAAATCCACAATCGATATCGCAGAATTGGTAGTTGTATATTTTACCGCACTCAATACCGGCTGCATAGTCGTTCTATCCTGGTCATTTGCAAGATCCCATTGTTTGGAAACAGAGTAGAGAAAATGACGTGATTGCAATAATAACAATTCCATTTCACCTATTTTCTGCTGTACATTGGGCAATTGACTAATCGGTCCTGTAATGCTAGATGGAGAGTAGTGTTTCGCAAAGTTTATAGCATAGTCTCGAGCTGCGGTGGCAATTCCAAGATAGCAAGCAGGTATGTGAAGGAGCCAGCCATTCGCCTGTTTTTTCCCAGGTTCAATTTTTTCAACCAAGTATTTCTTCTCGATTTCCACATTGTTTAATACCAAGTCATGGCTTCCTGTTCCTCGAAGTGCAATGCTATCCCATGTTTCTTCAATTGTTAGTCCAATTGAGTTTCGTGGAACAAGGAAATTTCCGACCCCACCATCATCCATAGAGGCACTAACAATAAAATAATCAAGAACAGGTGCCATTGTCGTAAATATTTTCCTGCCAGTAATAACCCAACTGTTGCCTTTCTCTATTGCAAACGTTACTGGACGTCCACCACGTGTCGGACTTCCCGTTTGAAGCTCCGATGCCGCACCATTTAGTAATGCTCCTCCCATAACCTTTTCGCACATTTCTTTATACATATCCTCAGACCAAAGCTGTTTTTCGGCGATGTTCTTCACAATCCCCATATGCCAGCCAATCGAAAGGGCTGTGGCTCCATCCCCTTCCGCTATTTTTTCTTGAAGCATCAACATTTCAGTTAATGAAATCTCGCATCCTCCATATTTGTACGGAACAGTTAAGGAAGTATATCCACTCGTCTTTAGGTCTTCGATATTTTCAAACGGAAATAACCCCTCTTCATCAATTTTAGCCGCCCGACTATGAAACGAGTCCTTTAATTGATCCATTAACTTCAATCGATCAATCTGTGAATCAAGTTGTCTAAAATTCAATTAACCTTCACTCCCTTCACCTAGTACCTTAAATGTTTAACTCCATTATTCCGTAAATGCTATAGGGATTCAATGATTAAGACTTTTTTGATGAATAAAAAACAGCTCCGGCCTCAGACCGATAGCTGTTTCTTAAGATTCAATCCAGTTAATTTTGTTAAGCTATTACACAATTTCCCCCACTCTTTTGGAAAACAATGCAACCCTTCACTTTCGTAAACTTTTCCCTCAGTAACAAGCTTAATTGACCAGAATATCCCATCTAGAATCATCTGTTCCTGATGATAGTTAGCACTCCATTCCCACGGTTTTATGCGAAAAAGCTCCTTTTTAAAGGCATCCATCTCACCGCAGGTTCGAGTTGGCTGGATCCCTGGGTTGTTACATGCTTGTGATTCATGATTCCATTCAAAGATGATAAAGCGATTTTTATTAAAATCAATTTTGATTGTAATGGAAGGTTCGATAATTCCACCAATATGAACTGTTAAAGCTTGAATGTTCTTTTCAGGGTCAATGGATACCACATTTTCCTCAACTTTAAATAAGTCTTTTTTTCTGCTGATTGCAGACTTAATATGTGCAGGCAGAACAAGTTTTTCCTGTTCTTGATGGTGATTTGTCTTTTCGTTAAGTTCCTGACAGATTGAGGGAATCGACAATGCCCCTTTTTCCTCTAAAATATTATAAATCATTTCATACAAAAACATTGGATCATTTCCCCCATTTATTTTCAAAATCAACCCATTTGTTCAATACCCCTTAACTACTTTTTCGATAAAAACTTAGCATCTTAATTTATTGGGTTCAGTATGTATTAAAGTATAACGATATATAATTAATAAAGCTGTAACAAATGGCACGAAAAGTTGTCCTATTGATGGAAATCTATGTTGTATGTCAATATTTTAGACTAATTGACCTCTAACCTTTTTCATTATATTCTAAATCGTTTATTAAATCTACATAGCATCCAGCATCCCTAATTCGACAAAAACCGAAAACCATGTCTATTTTTGCGCTTTCCCAAGAAATAATTAAATATTGTCAATACTTTCAATTTATAAATTTTTATGATAAAAGGGACTCTTTATGAGCCCCTCTTGAAATATTGTTCTATGCTATTACAGCCTTGGCTGATTTTATTAACACTTCAATTTCCTGCAATTTATTTTGAGCAAATAGGTCCACAATTTTGCTTCCAACGATGACACCATCACAGTATTGACTTACTTCTTTTACGTGCTCAGGAGTCGAGATCCCAAAGCCAGCTAATACTGGCAGTGGACTCATTGATTTTACCTCATTTAAGAACTTTCCAAGGTTTTCATCGAAGCCAGTTCGAGCACCAGTAATTCCCGTTACAGTGACGGCATATACATAACCATTTCCTTTTGTAGCAATTTCTTTTATTCGTTCTGAGGTACTCGTTAATGTTACCAAACGGATTAAGTCTATGTTGAATTGATTCAGAAGCGGTTCAATAATTTCTTCTTCCTCAATCGGTAAATCAGGAATAATACAGCCATCTACTCCAGCTTGATGTGCAAGCTCTGCAAACCGATCTATTCCAAACGCAAGGATTGGATTCATATACGTCATAAGAATAATAGGGATACTGACTTTTTTACGGGCAGCTTCAACTGTTTGAAGCACTTTCTTAAGCGTAGTCCCATTTTCAAGTGCCCGAATCCCTGCCTGTTGAATCGTCGGGCCGTCTGCGACAGGATCAGAGAATGGAATTCCAAGTTCAACTGCTGTTACGCCACATTTTTCAAGAAATAGGAGACGCTCCTCTAGCACTTCAAGTCCTCCATCTCCTGCCATTATATACGGCACAAATGCCTTTTCTTTTTTAATCTTTAACGCTTGGAATGTTTGCTCTAAACGGTTCATCCTTATTCTCCCCCTAATCTTGCCTTTACAGTGTTAACATCTTTATCTCCACGACCCGATAAGCAAATAACTAAGCTCTCATCCGGCTTCATTGTTGGGGCTAGTTTCAATGCATAAGCTACTGCATGTGCACTTTCAAGCGCAGGAATAATTCCTTCTAATTTTGAGAGTAGCTGTAAAGCTGCAAGTGCTTCTTCATCCGTAATAGAATCATATTGCACACGGCCAATATCCTTTAAATAACTGTGCTCAGGTCCAACACCCTGGATAATCTAACCCGGCGGAAATGGAATGAGCTTCTTGTATTTGTCCGTCTTCATCCTGAAGTAAATACATAAACGCGCCATGTAACACTCCTGGTGTGCCTTTTGTTAGTGATGCAGCGTGACGCTCTGTAACCGTTCCGTGTCCGGCTGCTTCCACTCCATATAATTGAACGGATGGATCATTAATGAAGGGATAGAACATACCCATTGAATTGCTGCCTCCACCAATACAGGCTACAACCGCTTCAGGTAGCTTACCTTCTTTAGCCAAATGCTGAGCTTTTGTTTCAATGCCAATTACACTTTGAAAATCCCGCACAATCATGGGGAATGGATGAGGCCCTGTGACTGAACCTAAAATATAATGCGTATCCTCAACATGGGAAACCCAATAGCGTAGTGCCTCATTTACAGCATCCTTTAATGTCGCACTTCCAGATGTCACACTGACCACTTTTGCGCCCAACAGTTCCATCCGAAATACATTTAACTGCTGGCGCTTAATATCCTCTTCCCCCATAAAAACAACGCATTCTAAATCCAATAAAGCACAGGCTGTTGCCGTGGCAACACCATGTTGTCCAGCACCTGTTTCTGCCACAATTTTTCGTTTTCCCATTCTAACGGCAAGTAAAGCTTGACCGATAGCATTGTTAATTTTATGTGCACCAGTATGATTTAGGTCTTCTCTTTTTAAATAAATCTTTGCACCGTTACTGTATTTCGTTAAATGTTTAGCATAATAAAGTGGAGTTTCTCGCCCGACATAATCTGTTAGCAATTCCTTTAATTCTTGTTGAAACGCTTCATCCTGACTGGCTTTTGTATATTCCGCTTCAAGCTCGACGATAGCCTTCATTAATGTTTCAGGTATATACTTGCCTCCATATTTTCCAAAATGACCACGTGCATCTGGTAATGTATAGGTTGTTGTCATCCTCTGTTCCTCCTATTGCGTAATAGATTGCTTCGCTGTTTCGATAAACACTTTCATTTTCTTTAAATCTTTTTTTCCGTTGTATTCTACACCAGAGCTTACATCCACCATGTAGGGTTTAACGATTTCAATGGCTCTAGCAACATTTTCCTGATGTAGTCCGCCTGCAAGGATGATTTTTTGATTGGAAAATCTAGCAGAGGATAACAAATCCCAATTAAAGGAAGTCCCATTGCCCCCTCGATACTTCCCGGCAGGACTATCCACTAATATCGTATGGTTCGAATATAGCTGTATTTTCTCTAAATCCTGCTCAGAACCAATACTGAGAGCCTTAATGACTGGTAGAGTTAGAGAATCACAAAATTCAGGTGATTCATCTCCATGAAGCTGGACCATGGTTAAATTAGCTTGAGATGCAATTTCTTCAATCTTTTCTCGAGATTCATTTACAAACACACCGATTTTTTCAATATTAGTAGGTAAAGCCTTAGCGATGTAACCTGCTGCTGATGGTTCAATTTCTCGTTTACTCTTGGCAAACACAAAGCCAATTGCATCAGCACCAAATGCTACTGCTTGGAGGGCGGTACCTAAATCAGTAATTCCGCATATTTTCACTTTCATGTTACCGCACCGCTCCTAATGGTAACTTTAATTGTCCGAAGGTTCCTTTTAAATCATCTGATGTCATAAAGGTTTCCCCAACTAATATTCCGCGCGCTCCTGCTGCTTGAACTCGACTTACATCTTCAATAGACTTTATCCCACTTTCACTGATTAGAGCAGCACCTGTTTCTGTTACAAGTGGTGCAAGATTTTCAGTTGTCCCAAGGCTAACTTCAAAGGTTTTTAAATTACGATTATTGATTCCAATTAATTGAGCTTTTGCTAATATGGCTTTTGCTAAATCCTCTTCATCATGGATTTCTACTAATACCTCTAAATTCTGAGATTGTGCATACTGATATAGTTCTACTAACTTAGAACCTTCAAGGGCTGCTGCAATTAATAAAATAAGATCTGCGCCCGCGAATTTCGCTATGTCAATTTGCACTTGATCAATGATAAAATCCTTGCATAATATTGGTAAATCAACTGCTTCACGAACAGCCTGGAGATCGGCGAATGAACCTTTAAAAAAGCTGGAATCGGTTAAAACAGAAATGGCATCAGCACCAAACTGCGCATATTTTTGTGCCTGCTCGACTGGGTTTAAATTTGGATTAATATCCCCTTTTGACGGTGATGCTCGCTTAAACTCTGCAATAATGTTCATTTCGTTTGCTTGATTGATTTTTTCAATAAAAGATCTCTTTTTTCTTTCTCCATCATTAATAAAGGACAAACTCCTTAATTGATCTAGCTCAGTTTTTTTCACTTCAATTATTCGATCTAATATAGTTGTCATTTATATCACCTCTTGTTGGTAGCTATTACTCAATTCAATCAATTGTTCTAGCTTTTCAATTGCAGCACCTGAATCAATACTTTCCTTCGCTATCGAAATGCCCTCTTCAATCGATTCAGCCTTTTGAGCTGTATAAATACCAATTCCTGCATTCAATAATACGGTATCACGACGTGCGCCTTTTTCGCCAGTTAAAACACGTCGAAGGATTTCGGCATTCACCTGTGAGTCACCGCCAACGATTTCTTGGTTTGCATAGAGACTAAGTCCAACATCCTCTGGATGGATAATTTTCTTTGTAATTGTTCCATTATCCACAATCATCAAATGGTTTTCACCTTGCAAGGATGCCTCATCCATAAAGCCAGCTCCATTAAGTACGACTGCGCGTTTTCGACCAAGACGCAGTAATACTTCTGCAAACATTTCTAATAAATCCCGACGATAAATTCCTAACAATTGATAATCTAATGTAATAGGATTTGTTAATGGCCCAATTAAATTGAAAATCGTTGGAATGCGTAAATCCCGACGGACCTTCATAATTCTTTTAACTTTGGGATGAACATACTGTGCAAATAAAAATGTGATTCCTGTTTCGTGTAAGATTTCTTCTGAAGCCTCGGGCTGAATGTTTAAGTTCACGCCTAAATTTTCAAGCACATCTGCACTTCCTGTTTTACTAGAGATGCTTCGATTCCCGTGCTTTGCCACCGTTATTCCGGCACCAGCCATGACAAATGCAGAAGTTGTGCTAATGTTAAAGCTTTTTGAACCGTCTCCACCAGTACCGCAATTATCGATTGCACCCGTAATTTGCTTTGAAAACGGAAGCGCAAATTGGCGCATGACGTTGACAAGTCCGATAATTTCTTCAACTGTTTCACCCTTTATTTTTAAACCAATAAGAAATGCAGCCATCTCACTATCAGAGATTTCATCCGAGAAAAGATATTTTACTGCGTCTTCCATTTCTGTTTCGGTTAATGAACGTTGTTGTGATAGCTGTTCAAGAAATAACTTCATAATTTGACTCCTTTCTTATTTCCGCAAGAAAATTGGCTAACATCTGTTTCCCATGAATCGTACCGACTGATTCCGGATGAAATTGTAATCCATAGATTGGAAATTGTTTATGCTTTACTGCCATAATTTGCTCATCACATGTGGTGGTTCCCAGAACGACCAATTCCTCTGGTACTGTTTGTTTATTGATCACTAATGAATGATAACGCATTACCTCTAAATGCTGCGGCAACCCCGCGAATAGGTCTGAACGATTATGTTCAACCTGGGATGTCTTTCCGTGCATAATATTGTCAGCCCTGTCAATTGTTGCCCCAAACGCATAACCAATGGCTTGATGACCAAGACAAATTCCTAAAATTGGAATAGACCCTTGAAAGGCTTTAATGACATCGACGCAAATCCCTGCATTTTCAGGCCTTCCTGGTCCAGGTGACAGGATGATTGCTTCAGGGTTAAGTTTCTTAATATCATTAATGGTTAACTGATCGTTGCGAATAACTGTAATTTCTTCCCCAAGCTCGCCAAAATATTGATATAGGTTATAGGTAAAAGAATCATAATTATCAATTAATAAAATCATTAGGATCCTCCAAAAATGTTTTTAGTTTGTGAATCGTTTCTTCGTATTCAGTTTCTGGGACCGAATCATACACGATTCCTGCACCTGCTTGAATGTATGCTGTCTCATCTTTAATGACCATCGTCCTAATCGCCAGTGCAAAGTCCATATTTCCATTAACTGAGAAATATCCAACGGCTCCAGAGTAAACTCCTCGTTTCACCTGTTCTAACTCATTGATAATTTCCATTGCCCGAATTTTTGGTGCTCCCGAAACAGTTCCAGCAGGTAAACAAGAAATGAGCGCATCTGCACTTGCATATTGCTCTGATAATTCACCACTTACCTCCGAAACAAGATGCATAACGTGCTTATATTTCTCGACGGCGATATATTTAGGAACTTCAACACTTCCGAACTTACAAATTTTCCCCAAGTCGTTTCGACCAAGATCGACGAGCATCCGATGTTCAGCCAATTCCTTTTCATCATGGATTAATTCCTGTTCAAGCTGAGCATCTTCTTCCGCGTCTTTACCTCTTGGACGAGTACCAGCAATTGGGTTAGTCAAGACGTATGATTGTTTGGCTTTCACTAAGCTTTCTGGAGAAGAACCAGCGACTACATAGTCTTCAAAATCTAAGAAGTACATATATGGAGATGGATTAGATATTCTTAATTTTCGATAAAATGAAAATGGATCACCTGTTATACTTGCTTTCATTCTTTGAGACAAAACGACTTGAAAAATATCACCTTTTGATATATATTCCTTCGCTACTTCGACATTCCTGATAAATTCTTGCTTAGTTGTTGAGGCTTGAAAGGCTGACAACGTAACTTTTGACGGCTCATCTGTATGATATTCTGCTAAGATTTCCTTTTTGCGCTTCGCATTTAGTAGCTCTAGCTTCTTTTCGTCTGTATCTGCAAGGATTGGTGTAGCAGCTAAATACACTTTTTGCTCAAGATGATCATAAATAATCACCTGTTCGTACACCATTAAATGAACATCGGGCATGTTTAATTCATTTTCAGGTTGTGGCCCAATGTTTTCATACTGTCGGATCGTATCATAACCAACATATCCAACTGCACCACCGACAAATGGGAAACCTTCTCCTTCAAGCTGATATTGTGGGATTAATTGTTTTACAATATCTAACGTCTTCCAGGAACGATCTCCGTTCCCTTTTCCGTCGTAACTCTGTTTTCATCACCATATCCCTTTATTTCAATTACTGGATCTGCCCCAATAATCGAATATCTACCTGTGTTTTCATATTTTAAAGAACTCTCTAGTAAGAATTTCTTTGTACCACTAATTTTTTGAAAAATAGAAATTGGAGTGTGCGTATCCCCTTCCATTTGCTCAATCAATCCGTTAAAAGGATTTAATATCTTTTTCAATTGTTGTACCTCCCTTTTTATCCATTCCATAAAATAACAGAAATAAAAAAATCCCCTATATACACAGATTATCTGTGTATATAGAGGACGATAGTTGACCGCGGTGCCACCTCGATTGGTCCAAGACTGTTGCTTGAACCCGCTTTTGGATTGAAAATCTTTTCAATCCATCATCATATAACGGTGAACACTGGATACCTTACTTAAGTTCAGGCATCACTCATAAGTCCATTCGACAGAAGCTTCCTACCGGCTCTCACCCTTACCGGCTCTCTGAAAGGAAGTGATTCTGTTTACTATTCTTAATCCACGATTTTACATATTTATTTTTGAATACAAAAAGGGTTCCCCGTCATAAAAAGGACGAGAAACCCGTGGTGCCACCTTAATTAGCTAAAATAAATTTTAGCTCCCTTAATAAGTATCAAAGCGTTTGCTTGAATACCCGCTTCTTGTAACGATGAAGCATTTCGCCAAAGCCTAATCCCCTTATTTGGGTTTCAGTTTGGAGGCTCGAAAGTCCATTCACTTAAATTTCAGCACTGGTTTGCACCAACCACCAGCTCTCTAGAGAATCCATTTAAGTTACTACTCTTTGTCAACGCCGAATCCTTATGTTGTATTTAATATTATAAACTTTCTGAAAAAATGTCAACACTTTTTTAAACTGATTTTCACCATTCACTATAAATCATTTCCAAACATATCCCAATTATTACATCGTTAATTAAAAACAAAACAGTCCATATTAACAATAGTGAAACAGAGCAAAGGTGGCTTCTCAATGGAACAGACCGATAGTCTTTTTGAGCATTTTAATGATCATAAAAAAGAAAAGAAAGCGATTCAAAAAAGGTGGACCATTGTATCACTTTCCTCGATTCCAATGGTGATGACACTTGGGAATTCAATGTTGATTCCCGTTCTCCCTGCATTGGAAAAGGAGCTCAATATTACCTCTTTTCAAACAAGTATGGTCTTGACAGTATATTCGATCGTGGCGATTATTTTAATTCCTATCGCAGGCTTCCTCTCTGATTATATCGGCCGAAAAAGAGTTATGATTCCAAGTCTAATTATTGCTGGTATTGGAGGACTTGTTTCTGGTTATGCTGGATGGAAGCTTCAGGATGCATACTGGCTTATTTTATTAGGCAGAGCCTTGCAGGGAGTAGGAGCAGCTGGTGCAGCGCCGATTGTCATGCCCTTAGTTGGTGACATGTTTACAAATGATGATGAAGTTAGTAGTACTTTAGGGTTAATCGAGACATCAAATACACTTGGAAAAGTATTGAGTCCTATATTAGGAGCGTTCTTGGCAGGAATTATTTGGTTTATTCCATTCTTCGCATTTCCTATTTTTTGCTTAATATCAATACTGATGATTGTTTTTCTAGTAAAAGCTCCCAAAAAGAATGAAGAAAAAACTAGCTTTAAGGAATTTATCCATCAAACACGAGAAATATTCTCCAATAACGGAAGGTGGCTGACAGCTGTTTTTATTATTGGTGGAGCTCTAATGTTTGTTCTATTTGGAGTTCTTTTTTATTTGTCCGATTCACTCGAGAAAATCTACCAGATTAAGGATGTAAAAAAAGGCTGCATTTTGGCTATTCCACTTGGAGCCCTTTGTTTATCCTCCTATTTTACAGGGAAAAAAATTAAGGAAGATAAAGTTCTTATGAAGTGGATTACATTCATTGGAATTATACTGCTCACTATTGCTTCGTTAGCATTGAGATTTTTTGATTCACTGTGGATCATGATATTGATATTCGGAATTTGCGGAATTGGAATTGGGATAAGTCTTCCTTGCTTAGATGCTTTAATTACGGAGGGAATTAAAAAGGAAGAAAGAGGGACGATTACTTCGTTATACAGTTCAATGCGTTTTATAGGCGTAGCTGCCGGTCCACCGGTAGTTGCCCTTCTGATGAAGCATTCAGATCAATGGATTTTTTATTTATTCGCCGGGATAAGTTTATTAACTGGGTTATTTACCTTGTTTGCTATCAAGCCGGATGGAAATGGTTCGCCAAAAAAGAGTACTTAGTTTAATTGCACAGCTAATCAAAATGAAAGAGAACGGACAGAAAGCAGCGAGATCACAGCAGAAGCTTTTTACTATCGTAAAATAAGTATATAATAGATAAGGAAGGATGTTGGTTAAAAAATTAAATAAAGGATGAATTACAATGAATGTTACTGGTTTCGCTGTTGAAAAATTAACAGATCCATTCGGAATATTAAGCGGGGACCGCTATGAGTTCTTTTTAGATATTGAAGTTGATGAAGATGATGAGCTCTACAATGAAAATGGACTACTGTTAAAAATTCTTTATGTTGCCGATGAGACGGAGGAAAAAATCTTAAATTATAGTCTCCTCGAAAGCTCGACCGAAAAATATATTGATTTAGCTCTTGAGGATGAGGAACTCGAAATGGTTTTTAACTTTTGTAAAGAACATTTACCGGTGGAATAAATAAAAAAGGAAGCAGACTAAATGTCCGCCTCCTTTTTTATTTCTAAAAGCAAATAAAATGATTACGTAATTAACATGAATAATTAGTAACTCTTATTGTGGTTATCAATCGATTGAAGCAATTTTGTTGTTGAAACCATGTCACTGTTACAGATAGGGCATTTAGGAACCTCTGAGTTTTTAAAATTATCACGTACCCAACAATTGCAGTTTTCTGACTCACATTCCCAAACCTTTGTTTCAACTGTAACGATTTCTTCAACGATTCTTCTGCCGAAAGCCATCCTATCTACCTCCAGTGTATCCATTTTTTGTCATAACAGAATTGCCAACTGCTAATTGAAACCAAATGAAAAATTCACCAATTATAAAAAGTTGACAACAAATGTTACTCTTTATAATCAGTGAATTTACACGAAATATCATTCAATAGATATTTACATCATAACGTTTTTACTAAAAATTTTCAAATATTCGGATTACAAAAGATCAATTCGATCTCGATAATGAAATTATGATTTTTGAACGTTAATTGCTTGTGGTCCACGTTGACCTTGTTCCACTTCAAAGGTCACCTCTTGGCCTTCATCTAATGACTTATAGCCTTCACCTTGAATGGCAGAGAAATGCACAAATACATCCTCTCCATTTTCACGTTCAATAAATCCAAAACCTTTTTCACTATTAAACCATTTTACCTTACCTGTTTCCATGAAAAATCCTCCTAATTAACTATATAGCATGTTACTTTCAAACATTATATAATATGGGACAAACATCCAAAAATCATACAAAAAAATGAAAAATATTACGGACGTGGTCTAGATGGTCGCTTTGTTTTCTCATTTCTTGGTCTTCTGTCATTGGTTCTTGGACGGCTGCTGTTCCCTTTAGGACGATCATTGCGTCTATTTCTGTCACGATCAAATCTAGGCTTTTTCGAACGAAGCGGCTCAACAGCTGTTAAAGTAACTGGTGTTGAATCCGGCTCTTTTGTTAACAACTTCAGTGCTGATGCCAATAAAGTCACGGAATCTGTGTCCTCTAAAAGGTTCTCGGCAGCACGCTTATATTCACTAAATTCTCCAGATTCGACTACACCTAAAATTTTGTTAATTGTTGCTTGTTGATTCCCAAATAAAACATCTTTAAAGCTTGGGATTGGCTTTTTAATAATCTTAGATTTCGTAATATTTTCAATCACTCTTAAGTGGTCAATTTCTCTTGGTGATACAAATGTAACAGCTAAGCCTTTATTTCCAGCTCGTCCTGTTCTTCCTATACGGTGAACATAGCTCTCAGGGTCCTGCGGAATATCAAAATTATATACGTGTGATACGCCACTGATATCTAATCCACGAGCAGCAACATCTGTCGCGACCATAATATCAATTGTAGACTCTTTGAAGCGTCGAATAACTTGATCACGCTTTGATTGCGGAATATCGCCGTGAATTCCTTCAGCTGAGTATCCACGCTTAATTAAACCTTCAACGAGCTCATCAACCCGTTTCTTTGTTCTTCCAAATACGATGGCAAGCTCAGGTGATTGAATATCCAACAGGCTACACATTACATCAAACTTTTGCTTTTCTTGAACTTCTACGTAATGCTGCTCAATATTCTTTACCGTCATTTCCTTTGCTTTAACGGTAACAAGCTCAGGATTGTCCATGAATTTCTCAGCTAGTGCTTTAATACGTTTAGGCATCGTCGCAGAGAACAATAAGGTTTGACGCTCATTTGGGATCCCTGCAAGGATTTTTTCAATGTCTTCAATAAAGCCCATATTTAACATTTCATCGGCTTCATCCAATACAACCGTGTGAATGTTTTGTAAGCGAATGGTTTTACGTTCAATATGATCAATTAATCTTCCTGGAGTTGCAGCAATAATATGTGGTCTGTTTTTTAACCCTCTAATTTGGCGGTTAATATCCTGTCCACCATATATTGGTAATGTGCGAATTCCTTTTACATTACCGATACGGTTTAATTCTTCAGCTACCTGTACTGCTAACTCCCGTGTCGGTGCAAGTACAAGACCTTGAATGGATGATTCATCGACTTTTGTGCGTTCAATCAATGGAACACCAAATGCTGTTGTTTTCCCTGTTCCTGTTTGTGCCTGGCCAATTATGTCTTTCCCAGTTAATGCAACGGGAATAGCTTGTGCTTGAATTGGGCTTGGCTCTTCAAACCCCATTTGTGATAATGCTTTTTCTAATACTTCGCTTAAATTAAAATCTGAAAATGTTGTCAAATAAATTTCCTCCTTACAATGTTCCATATCTACATTATTATCTAAAACGGTAATCTTTTTTCATAAAAAAGAATGGTAACCATAACTAATTCAAGTTACTACATTATTGCATTGTTTTTGCTTGTACTTCATTCCCGTGCAGAATTCCGTCATCTGCCAGTTTCTTTCCTAAAACAACAAAAGCCCTGCCTCTCTTTCGTCCTCACGGCTCCTAAGCCGCTCCAGTGTGAATCAGGTTTTTAAAAAAAGTAATCAATATGCAATTATGTGGAATCCCCACAAATAAATCAACTTCTGTTCGGAAAACGTCCTTAGAAGGGGCTTAGTATCAAAAATACATATACGTTTGAGGAGACTTAGCAAGAGGAACATGAAGAATATCGATTATCATACTAAATCATAAAAGAAGGTGATGCGATTATGCTGCATCACCTCATAATATCAGTTCAAATTATGCTTTTTGAACGTTAGCTGCTTGTGGTCCACGGTTACCTTCAACGATTTCAAACGTTACGTCTTGACCTTCTTCTAACGTTTTGAAACCTTCTGTTTGGATTGCAGAGAAGTGAACGAATACATCGTTACCATTAGCTGCTTCAATAAATCCAAATCCTTTTTCTGCATTAAACCATTTTACTTTACCTGTAGTCATGTAATGACCTCCAAAAATTCATTCACCATTAGTTTTCGTATAACTCAGTAACAAAAAAAGCGTAGCATCAGTTGAATGTAGGGGATAAACCATCGCCTACAATACATGCAGCTACGACTACTTATATCCATATAAATTATAGAACGACCTAACAGCGTCTCTATAATCATATGGTAACTCTTTCTAAATGTCAATAGTCATTTATTATAGATCTCCATCCTCTTCGATAAATTTAATGACCTTCCAATTTGTTTCTGACCTTTTACGCTTCTTTTTTTACCTTTGTAATGGTCCGTTTTTTTCTTGCAGGTGCTGTTGTTTGTGGTTTTGTACGATCTATTGAAGCTTGCAGTGCAGCCATCAAATCAGTGACATTCGAAACAGTTTCTTTCGTTGCAGGTGCAACCGTTTCTTGTCCAGTTCGTTTTGATTCAATCAGCTCCATCAAGGCCGTTCGGTAATCATCTTTGTATTTTTCAGGCTGAAATTCTGTCGTTAATTGATCGATCAACATGATGGCGGTGTCTAATTCTTTTTCTGTCACATTGCTTTCTTGTGGTACATTTGGTACATCATCGGTTTTTCTCACTTCATCAGGATAATGTATCGTTTCCATTACCAGCGTGTTTTCATAAACCCGGATTACCCCGAGCTGCTCCTTTGAGCGAATGATTATTTTTGCTAACCCAACCTTTGCTGTCTCCGCAAGCGCCTTTCTTAAGAGCGAGTAAGCTTTCACACCGCCTTCACTTGGCGACATAAAATAGGTCCGATCAAAATAGATTGGGTCTATTTGTTCCATTTTGACAAAATCGATTATTTCAACCGCACGATCTTCATTTTCTTTTTTTAATTTTTCTAGGTCTTCCTCTTCAAGAACGACAAATTTTCCTTTTGAATATTCATATGCTTTAACTATTTCTTCAGGTTTCACTTCGACCTCACATACCGGACAAAGCTTCTCATATTTTATAGGAGAATGACACTCCTTATGAAGTGTTCTTAACTTTATATCTTTGTCCTCTGTGGCAGTATGGAGCTTGATTGGAATATTGACCAATCCAAAACTAATGCTTCCCTTCCAGATTGTGTGCATGTGGATTTCTCCATTCTTGTTTATTTTTTATTACTTTTTGTGTAATTTGTTGCAGTCATACGCTCAAAAGATTGGTAATGGATGATGTCAATGAAAGATGGAACACTAATAAAAAGTAATGCTACAGAGGATGAACCAATATGAAACCGATGCTGCCGACCTTAACCTTCGATATACCTAAAGGTAATCATTGGTCCTATGAAGTAAAATATGATGGTTTTCGAGGTATTTTAGAATGGGGTGAAACAATTACCCTCATGAGCCGAAATGGAAAATCATTATTGGAACAATTTCCAGAAATAGAAAATTTTTTATTAGAAAGGCAAGACCAATTTGCCCCTTATCTCCCATTAGTGTTAGACGGTGAATTAGTTTCATTAGATAATCCTTACAAGGCCAATTTTGGTGCAATACAGATTCGTGGGAGAATGCGTTCAGAAAAACGAATAGTCGAAAAAGCTGCAAAGCAACCTTGCTATTATTTAGTTTTCGATCTTCTCATGATCAATGGAACCCCAATCGGAAATCAAACGTATGAGGCCCGCAAATTAAAATTAGAGCAGCTTTTCAAGCAACTTTCACTACCGCTTCAGCCAGATAATGAGACCATAAAAATAATCCAAATGATTCCAGGAAATCAACAATTTGACACGGTATGGGAACAGGTTGTTCTTCATGATGGTGAGGGGATTGTAGCCAAAAATGATTCACACCAATGGGAGGAAGGGAAGCGAACCGTAAATTGGTTAAAATATAAGAATTGGAAGTATGTTACCTGCTTTATTACTACATTTGATAAGACAAATGGTTATTTTCATATTGCGGTTTTTAAAGGGTCAGATGTCTTTCCAATTGGTCACTTTCTGTTTGGTTTGAACCCTGAGCAAAAACAAGCTTTATCGACTGTTATTAAACAAAATCAATCAGCTGAGGATCAACAGTTTATTTACGTCCCTCCAGCCATATGTGTAGAAATCAAATATTTAGAGGTTTATGAGGAACAACTGCGTGAACCCCATTTTCATCAATTTCGCTTTGATGTAAAAGCAGAGGAATGTACCTTCGAAAAATTTATTCAGGCAAAAAAAAATCTTCCCATTGATGTTGAAATCACTCACCCTGATAAACCACTTTGGGAAAGTCCAGCCATAAAGAAAATTGATTATATTCATTTCTTACGAGAGATTGCACCATATATGCTTCCTTTTTTAAAGAACCGTGTGCTGACAGTTATTCGTTATCCACACGGAATGTTCGGTGAAGCATTTTATCAAAAAAACTGTCCTGATTATGCACCAGACTATGTCAATACCTATTCATTTGAAAATATTGACTATATCCTTTGTAATAATCTAAAGACATTATTATGGCTCGGCAATCAATTGGCATTTGAATACCACATTCCATTTCAAACAGTGGAAAGTGGTTTTCCTAGTGAAATTGTGTTGGATTTAGATCCTCCTTCTAAAGAGGACTTTTCATTAGCAGTTAAAGCAGCTCTAATTATTAAACATGTATGTGATCAACTGAATATCATTAGCTTTGTAAAAACTTCAGGTAATAAAGGCTTGCAAATCTATATTCCTTTGCCAGAACAGAAGCTAAGCTATGACGACACTAGGCTTTTCACGTCATTTATTGCAGAATATTTGATTTCAGCCAATTCCGGAATCCTTTACAATTGAGAGAATGAAAAAAAAACGAAGCAATCGCCTCTATGTTGATTATATTCAACATGGAGAAGGAAAAACCATCGTTGCTCCTTACTCTCCAAGAGGGAATAAACAAGCAACAATTGCTACCCCTCTTTATTGGGATGAAGTGAACGAAAAATTATCTCCAGACCAATTTCAAATAACAACTATTTTAGCCAGGCTTAAGAAAGATGCGGATCCATTTCAAGGCTATTTTGATGCTAAAAAACAACAAAATCTCGAGCCGATTCTTGAATTCTTGGCACAGCAAAAAAAAGATAACCCTTGCTCCTAATCAGGAGCAAAAGGTTATCTTTTTTTATACATTAAGATAGTAATTAATTTTGATGGGTGTCTAGCTTCAGGCGCCATGCGCTTTTCTTATTGATGCTGTAATATAAAGTCTTTGGCATGGGCTTTAAGTTTTGCATAATGTTCAGCCTCATCTGTAAAGACGTGCGTTTGGTCAACCGTAAATTGTGTAAGATTCGATTCTTCGATTTGAACAACCGCTTTATATACATAGGTTCCATTTCCGATTAAATCAATCTTGTATATTCCATCATTTTCATGGACATTACAACGAACCTTCCCACCAGGGTTGTATACCTCAATAAATTCTTCTTTTCCATTGAGCCCTACTAAGCAAGTCACTAAGGAAGATGCAGACATTGCCGTTCCACAAGCATTAGTAAAGCCCACCCCTCGCTCATATGTTCGGACGAAAATATGTCCTTTACTAAGCGGTTGAACAAAGCTTACATTCACACCATCTGGGAACAAAGGATTTGGTCCGTTTACATATTCACTCAAGCTGGTCTGAATATCCGAATCCAATTGCTTTGAATCGACGATAGTGACGATATGAGGATTTGGGACAGCTAATGCCGTAAAATTCAAGTCTTTAGATAAAGCAGGAATTATTTCATTAATTAGTGTTTCCTGTGGAAGCTGCAATGGTAAATCCCTTAATTGGAATGAAACAGGCGAAATCTCAACTTTGTAGGTTGGGATATTAGGAAATAGGTCATCTTCTTTCTCCACTGAAAGATTCACCTTCATCGTTTCAATCACTGCTTGATTTTTCCCAAATTTTTCACAGACATAACGAGCTACACAGCGTAACCCATTGCCACACATGGACGCTTCTGAACCATCCGCATTAAAAACTCGCATTCTGGCATCAGCACTTTCACTATTAAGGACAAACAGAATTCCATCCGCACCAAGCTCTGTGTTTCGGTTACAGAGGGAAATGGCTAGCTGCGCCCGTACTTCATCAGTAAAAGAATATTTGTCTGTCATTTCATCAATTATGAAGAAGTCATTTCCTGATCCATGACATTTCAACACTTCAATTTGCACTATTACTCCCCCAATTACGCCTTCTATTCAAATTGTTTAAAAAGATTAGCCATTTCAATAGCACCAACAGCGCATTCCCAGCCTTTGTTTCCAGCTTTTGTACCTGCACGTTCAATTGCCTGTTCAATTGTATCTGTCGTTAATACACCGAAAATAACAGGAACTCCACTTTGTAAAGCCGTGCTCGCTACTCCCTTGGCCACTTCACTATTTACATATTCAAAATGAGGAGTTGCCCCTCTAATGACTGTTCCCAGCGCAATCACTGCATCGAATTTTCCTGAATCAGCCAGTTTTTTTGCAGCAATTGGAATCTCAAACGCACCTGGTACCCACGCTACAGTTACATCTTCTGAATTTACACCATGACGGTTTAATGCATCCTCAGCACCACTTAATAAACGATTTGTTATAAATTCATTAAAACGTGCTACTACAATCCCAACTCGTAATCCAGTACCAATTAAATTTCCTTCAATCACTTTTTTCATTTTCGTATCTCCCCTATTATAATTTTAATAAATGCCCTAGCTTTTGTTGCTTCGTTTGCAAATAATGTTTGTTTTCTTCTTTTGCAGGCATCTCAATCGGAACCCTTTCAAGAATCTCTAAACCATAGCCTTTAAGGCCAGCGATTTTCCTTGGATTATTGGTTAATAAGTGCATTTTCCGCACTCCTAAATCTCGTAAAATTTGAGCTCCAACCCCGTAATCACGAAGGTCATCCTTAAAGCCAAGCTTATGATTCGCTTCAACAGTATCATAGCCCTCTTCTTGTAATTTGTAGGCTTTAAGCTTGTTCATTAGCCCAATTCCTCGGCCTTCCTGACGCATATAAAGAAGGATGCCGTTACCATTTGCTTCGATATGCTTTAATGCAGCTTGTAGCTGAGGTCCGCAGTCACAACGACATGAACCAAACACATCACCTGTTAAACATTCAGAATGCACACGAACAAGCGTTGGATTCTCCTCATTAATTTCACCCTTAACTAAGGCGATGTGTTCATTCCCATCCGCAATACTTGAATAACCGACTGCCCGGAAATGGCCGTATTCTGTTGGAAGATCGATATCTGCTTCGCGCTTCACTAGTGAATCATGAATGAGTCTATATTCAATTAATGCTTGAATGGTAATCAGCTTTAGGTCAAAACGCTTCGAGATTTCCTTTAGTTCAGGCACTCTTGCCATTGAACCATCCTCGTTCATTATTTCGCAAATGACCCCGGCATGTTTTCCCCAGCTAGTCGTGCCAAATCTATAGCCGCCTCCGTATGTCCAGCCCGTCTTAGAACGCCGCCATTTTTTGCGATTAATGGAAAGATATGACCCAGGTCTTTTAAAATCAGCAGGTGAAGCTGTTTCATCAAGAAGGCTCATGATGGTATCAGACCGTTCAAATGCACTAATACCTGTTGTTGTTTTAATATGATCGATGCTTACCGTGAAGGCCGTACCATTTGTATCAGTATTGACTTCGGTCATTGGTCGTAATTCTAGCTTTTGCGCCAAATCCTCCGTTATAGGAGCACAAATAAGTCCGCGCCCTTCTTTAGCCATAAAATTTACTGCTTCAGGTGTAGCAAATTCGGCTAACATTATGAAGTCCCCTTCATTTTCCCTGTCTTCATCATCACAAACAATAACCATTTTCCCATTTTTCAAATCCTCTAATGCTTCTTCAATTGAATGGAACATGTTTTTCTCCTCCATTTTTACAGAAAACCAGTTTGTTTTAGAAAATCTGCCGTAATACCTGTTGGTGTATGACTGGTTTCTGCTTTTTTCTCGGCAATCGAACGAACATACTTTCCTAATAAATCAAACTCGATATTAACAATGTCTCCAACCCGTTTAGCACCTAAGATGGTTTCTCCTCTTGTATGAGGAATTAACGAGATCGTAACAGACTGCTCTTTAACATAAAAAATGGTAAGTGATGTGCCATCAACCGCAATCGATCCTTTTGGCAAACAATATTGAGTGCCGTGTTTTGGAATGTTGATTTCAATATAAACGGCATTTTCTTCAGCCTTGATTGAAGAGATTGTTCCTGTACCATCAATATGACCAGAAACGAAATGTCCGCCAAACCTACCGTTAGCCGCCATTGCTCGTTCCAGGTTTACCTTCGATCCTGATTTTAACCCAGCTAGTGAAGTAGAGTTAAAAGTTTCCGGCATAACATCTACAGAAAAGCTAGTTTTAGTAAAATTAGTAACAGTCAAACAAACCCCATTCACAGCAATACTGTCACCAAGATGAACATCGGATAGTATTTTTTGCGCTTGAATCGTTAAGATTAATGTAGAGCCTTGTTTATGTATGTTTTGCATGGTACCGATTTCTTCAATTATTCCTGTAAACATATAATCCCCCCTTTGTTCCTCATCATGTATTGGTTGATTTTTCAGGGTCACTTGTTTTATATACGCTTATTATTTGTACAAAAAGCAAAAATAAAAACCCCATACAAATAAATGCATGGGGTCAAAACACATACTCAAATAAGCGTCAAAAATTACATTTTTTTACGCTACCATGCCTTCTCCCATCCAGACTGTACTGTCGGCTTTGGAATCTCACCAAATCCACCGATTTCAAATATTCGAATCGCGCAGTTTAATACTGCACCGATCCCAAACTTTCAAATCGGGTCACGGGCTAGAGGTTATCCTCATTACCGCCGGTTGGGAATTTCACCCGACCCCGAAGGCGACCATATCCAACTTGGTTATGATCAACAAATATTCAACTATTATTGACATATTACCCTAATAACTCCTATCCTGCAATGATATAACGAAAAAATAATACAATTCATAATAATAATTTGATTTTGTCGATAAATATTTGTTTTAATGTGTTTTTTATCACAGCGCCACCTCCTAAAAAAATGTTAAATTGGCAAAAAGAGGACATTAAAGGGAGACGATGCTTGATATTTATGCAAATCACAGAAAAGAATTTGGAACTATTGGAATTGATTGAATCCCTTCGAGAAGAAATGATTCGTGTCGGCCTCAAAGAAGGACTATCTAGTGATAAAACAGTCGAAATTAGCCAAAAACTTGATCAATATATTGCAAATTATCAAGCAAACGCCTTTCTTTTCGAACCGTAATGAGTTGTTCGTTGAATACTAAGATCGACCAACATTTTTAAGCCTGTTTTGGTATTAAACAGGCTTTTTTTGTTGCTTTTAACAAGTGCGTGAAACCTTTTTTTGATTATGACGTATATGAATTACCAACAAACACCGATTTACTTATCCATTAATCAGAAAAGGAATGAATACGATATTGATTGAAACGAATGATTATTTAAAAGCTGAATTAATTAAATGTGAAGCATGGGAAAAAAACCAGAGCGATCTTTGGTTTTGGGAAAAACTCGGTCGTTTGCCATTTAAGCTCTTGGATCGATGGACCCCTGCCTTTTTGCAAGAAAAGATGGCTCAAACAATAGATGAACTTGGACAATACATTCAAAGTGGTGGACGCTACTTAAGCTCAACTGAAAAGGGGAAGACCTACTATGCACACCTTCCGCAAGTGAAGCAATTTGCAGACATTGCATCTTTACCGCTTTCAGAAATGGATAAAGCCGCTCAAAAGCTGATGAAAAGCCGAAAAAAAATAGCAACAGTCCAGGGGGCAAGCACAGGAATTGGAGGAGTATTTACCCTTTCTTTAGATATTCCTCTGTTACTTGGCCTTCAACTAAAAACACTTCAGGATATGGCAATCTGTTACGGTTATGATCCGACTGAAGAAAAAGAGCGCATTTTCATCTTGAAATGTTTACAATTCGTTTCATCAGATATCGTGGGAAAACAGGCGATCTTAAAGCAATTGGCTTTATTTGATTCACCCAATAAAAACAAAGATCGTGAAGTGATTGCTGAAATTCAAGGATGGCGTGAAGTGGTCATGACTTATCGGGAACAAATCGGCTGGAAAAAGCTTTTCCAAATGATCCCGATTACTGGACTGCTATTCGGCGCATTTATTAATCGCTCAACCATTCATGATATATCTGAAAGTGCTATGGTTCTTTATCGTAAAAGAAAAATCCTCGAACGAATAGCGCTCGAAGATTAACCATTCTAATGACTGGTGTAATGAAACATTTCAGTTAACACAGCAATAGTCAGTATTTTTTCTGTTTCAGGAAGATTTTTCTCAAAGGTGATAAACGGGGTATTGCCATCACGAAACTGTTGACTCCACTCTAAAGGCATCCACCCTTTTATCAGCTTTCCAATAATTTTCCCTTGCTCATTCCGCAGAAACACCTGAGGATAAAGGGCTGATCTTTCAGCATATATTAATTTATTATTTTCTAGTGAACGAATGACACCGCTTCTTTTTAATGAAGGAGTAGCTTTATGATCTTCGGTTACTACTCCCATCAAACCACCAGTGGAATCATATATTTTTACTTGTTGTTTTCGTAAATCAATTCGATAAACCGCCATAACTTGTCCAGCTTGGTCATATAGCCCATACTCCATTGGAAATAATCGATCAATGAAGTACGGTAAAAACCATCTCCACCAATAGAAGTATTTATCGCGAACTTCCCCAATCATATTACCATTAGATGCGAACAAGAGCATTCTTAGCGATGGTGCTGGGAGGAACGTTATTAATAGATTATCTTCTGTATAAAAGGATTGCTCGTTTACTGTCTTTATGTAGTTAACCTCGTGACTACGTTGCTGTTGAATTAAATATTGTTGATAACAAATAAAGCTATAAAAACAAAAAGGCAGAATAATAAGAAACAGAGGAAGTTGTACAGAAAAGATCATACCCCCACCAAGGATCAGAATAACAGGTACAAAGGCTGCCAAACTACCATTTAAGGCTGTCATTGCAGCAGAGCGATAATATTGTTGAATATTCATCTTATTTCTCCTTGTCTTTTTCTATGCTTTGTACCATTCTATTATGTTTTCCCACTATTCATGAGTCTTTTCAAGCAACCATATAAATAAAAAACCTGAAGTGTGGCTTTTATTGCAACCGCACTTCAGGCTTTTTACCATGATAAAATGGATTGAATAGAGCGCAAACCATCCTGATAACCAGATTCATAAAGCTTGTTTAGTTTTTCTGGCTTTCGTTCCATTCTCCCAACCTCAACTGGTTCAGTCGGACGGATAATCAACACATTTCCTTTCTTCTCTTCCTCTTCAAGATATAAAAGTGTGTTATTGTACTTTTGATAACGCCGATGTAGTGCCGCTTGTAATCCAGTGTATTCAGGATACTTTCCTTTTACAAGGAATTGAAAGCGCGACGGTTTTTTTTGATACCCTTGATTTCTCGTTAGCACAACGATATTTTTCTGAAAGCCATCCTCTTGTGCTTTTTTGATCGGAATCGGGTCACTTATTCCACCATCAAGCAAGACTTTATCCCTAAAAGGAATCTCCTTTGCAATAAACGGAAGCGAGCTTGATGCCCTCAGGACGGTTAGCAAATCCTGACCATAATCTTGTTTGGAATAGTAAACTGGATTTCCGCTATGGCAATCGGTCGTTCCAATTACGAACTCAGCATTGTTTTGATAAAATGCATCGTAATCATAAGGTACAAGTTTATTAGGAATTTCATCAAATATAAAATCCATTCCAAAAAACTGTCTGTTTTTGAGAAAATTACGCCACGAAATGTACCGTGGATCGGTTACATAATTTATGTTTACCGTTCGATTTCTTCCCTTCTGCTTTGATAAATAGGAAGCTGCATTTGCAGCACCAGCAGAAACGCCAATAACATACGGAAAAGAGATTTCATGCTCTAAAAAGCTTTCAAGAACACCCGCTGTATAAACACCGCGCATTCCTCCTCCTTCCAACACCAATCCGACATGATTTAACACGTTGCCTCTTCCCTTCATTTCAAAAACAATCATCTTATTTTTGGTAATATTTATATTCTACCATTATTTAAAAATAATGTTGATTGAAATGCCTTTTCAGGGCTATGCCATTTCTTTATTTTTAAAAATAAAAATTGACAATCCAAGGAGAATGAAGATAACAAGGGCTGAAATAGAAATTGCACCCACAGCTTCATGTGCTAGCTTACCAGATACTAGATAGGAACTGGTATAGCCTGGTAGCTGTGCCGGACTCCATTCTAACCGATGTGAAAAGGTGCTAGTAATTAAATTTAGAATAATGACACATGCAAGGGAAATGAATCCGACCACTCCTGGGGACTTAAACATGGCATTAAAGAAAATCGTAATGGTTAAAACAACTGTCAGCCATAATGCGAAAAGTCCGTAAGCTACAAGCAAGTCGGTAAATGGTATTTGTTCAAATAAAATCATCACATAATACCAACTAGTGAAAAGACCAACCAAATATGAAACCAATACTAATATAAGGGCGCCAAACCATTTAGCTAGGATATACGAAGAATAGGAAGCCGGTTTGACCAATATTAACTCGGCTACTCCACTTTTCCGCTCTGCTGCGATAATCCCCATAGATGCTAATACAATGATTAGAATACCTAGTGTATTGTATTGACTAATACTTTGAAATAAAATCTCAGCTGGAGCAGGTGTTGGAAGTTCAATCACAGCCCCTTCAGGAAGATCACCGAATGAGTCAAGGATAGTTGGCATATAGTACGTTGTTATTGGTTCTGAAGCCCCTAGTAAAACAAAAGAGATGGGAAACCAAATCCATTTGAAATTACGCCACATTTCAAGAATTTCCTTTTGAAGGATCGTTAGCCACTGGCTCATTTTTTCACCACCTCCAAAAATACGTCTTCTAACGTTAAGCGTCCCACTTCAAACCTAATAAGCGGCCAATTTTTATCGGCAATTTCTCTTAATAGGATCGCTTTCGAATCTTCTAAACTTTTGACTACGATGGTCACTTGATTTCCATCAATAGTGCATGATTGGATAAAGTCATGTGCTGATAATATCGGAAGGTATTCACCTATTCCGCCTTGAAACTCAAGAATAATCTTCGCTTGCTGGTATTTAGCTTGCAGATCAACCATGGAACCAGATTCAACAATTTTTCCCTTATGTAAGAAAAGAATATGATCGCATACCGATTCAGCGTCATTTAGTATATGGGTAGAAAAAAGGATCGTTGTGTTTTGTTTTAATTTTTCTAATAGATCCAATACCTCCCGCCGACCAAATGGATCGAGGGCCGAAACAGGCTCATCTAACATGACAAGCCTTGGTTCATGAATAATTGCTTGCGCGATGCCCAATCGCTGCTTCATCCCACCTGAATATTTTCCAATTCTCTGCTTGTTTGCTTCCTGTAAACCGACTAAGGTCAATAATTCCTTAGAACGCTCACTAGCCTTATCTTTTGATAAACCACCTAAACGACCAACGTATTGAAGGAATTCTTGGCCTGTCATCCATTCATAAAAATGCGGAAATTGAGGTAAATATCCTATGTATTTACGAAAATCACCTTGAATATGATCTCCATGGAATTGAATTGTCCCAGCAGATGGTTTGATTAGTCCAGATAACATGCGTAATATGGTTGTTTTACCAGCTCCATTTGGACCGATTAGGGCAGTACATTTTCCAGGTAGATAAAGAAAAGTCTACATCTGCAATGACTTCTTTGTCCTTAAAGCTTTTTTTTAACCCGATTACACTTACAACTGACATTAATGGTTCCTCCTTCCGATGACAAAATAAAGGATAGGACCAATAATATTAATAAAAATAATAATTAACACCCAAATCCATTTTGGACCATTGGTTTTTTCTGACCTAATAATATCAACAAGGGCAACCACTAACAAAATCAATTGGATGATTAATATAGGGAGCAAAATAGCAAGATTAAAATTCCCCAATACTTCCATCTAATTCCTCTCCTTTTTGTTAACGAATCAATCGAAAGACAAACGGAATGCGATAATCCTCTCCTTCATATGCCTTTATCGCCGCAACGATCGTAAAGATAAACGCTAATACCCCGACGAGCCAAACAAGAATAAAACCGACCAAAACGAGCATTAACACCATACTGACAATAGAATAAACTGTGTAGGAAATAAGAAAATTCAAATATTCCTTTCCGTGATAATCGATAAATTCCGATTCATTCCTTTTAATCAACCAAATTACCACTGGACCGATAAATACAGTAAAAAAACTTATCCCATAAATAACAGCAGCCCAAGTACGTTCCTCATTTGTTGGCATTGCAGTTCCCTCCAATAAATTAAATATAGTTCCAGATTATAGTATTTATTACGGATGTTCCCCGTAATAGTTTCACTAAGGTCAAATCAATAGGTTCTTGATTTGGACAAATTGAAATACATTTTTAGTAACGGATATAAGACAAGAAATTTGATAAGGACGGATAAGAATATGTCTACATTTGAAGCGTTTATTCTTGGAATCATACAAGGATTGACTGAATTTTTACCAATTTCAAGCACCGGGCACCTTTATTTAGGAAGACATCTATTTCAACTTGACGAAGCAGGTCTATTTCTTGATACGATGCTTCATATCGGTACATTGATCGCTGTCATCATCGTTTATAAACAAGACTTACTGAATATTATTAAACAGCCCTTTAGTAGGCAATCTACAATTTTAGTAGTAGGAACGATTCCTGCAGTAGTAATCGGTTTTCTGTTTGATGATTTATTTGAATCCATTTCAAAAACAGGTAAAACAATTGGATGGGAATTTATTATTACAGGTGCAATTCTGTGGATGGCTGATAGCGTTAAAACTGGTGCCAAGAAAACACATAATATCGGCTATGCTGATGCCTTATTCATTGGAACATTTCAAGCAGCTGCCATTTTTCCAGCTATTTCGCGCTCTGGATTAACGATTGCTGCAGGTCTCTTTAGAAAACTCGATCGTGAAACAGCAGCCTATTTTTCTTTCTTACTATCAATACCTGTCATTGCAGGAGGGATATTTTTGCAGTTTGCAAAGATGGTCAATGAACAACCAGAAGTCATATCCTTTAGCAGCCTATTTGTGGCAACACTCTCCTCAGCACTATTTGGTTATTTAGCTGTAGTTGGCATGATTCAGTTTCTTAAAAAGAGATCATTAAAAATGTTCGCCGTCTATGTTTGGTTACTTGGTGCCGCTATTATTATTTTACAACGAATCGGGATATTTTAGAAATTTGACAAAAGTATTGGCATACATTAGTAATAAACGAATGACTTACCCATAATAAAGGTATGACTTGCGCTAAATATTACTCTCATAAGGACCGATTCAGCATGAAAACACTATTAAAGAACGCATATATTTATCCAATAACATCATCTCCCATCCAAAGAGGTGATGTATTAATTGAAAATGAAATCATCTCTAAAATCGGTGCTAATTTGCCTGCAGATTCAAATACCAGAATCATTGACTGTGTCGGGGGATTCTTATTTCCCGGTTTCATTGATGTTCATACCCATTTAGGATTATACGATGAAGGAACGGGATGGGCTGGTAATGATGCGAATGAAACAATTGAACCCCTAACCCCTCATGTTCGCGCCATAGATGGAGTTTATCCCCTCGATCCTGCATTTGTTGATGCAGTTAAATACGGCATTACAACGGTTCATATTATGCCTGGTAGCTCGAATGTTATTGGTGGAACGACATCTGTCATAAAGACCAGCGGAAATAACATTAATAAAATGATTGTCAAAGAAACCGCTGGCCTAAAAATTGCATTTGGTGAGAACCCAAAACGAATTCACAGCAATGGGAGCCAGGATTCAATGACGCGAATGGGAATTATGGGATTGCTAAGAGAGGCATTTTACAATGCAAAACGTGTTGAGAATCCTGAATTATCCTTGAGAATTCAGCCTTTAGTAAAAGCATTAAACAGAGAAATTCCCGTACGGATTCATGCCCACCGCGCCGATGATATTTTATCAGCTGTTCGCCTAGCAAAAGAATTTGATCTCGACCTTAGGATTGAACATTGTACCGAAGGGCATTTAATTGCATCTGAATTAGCATCTATGAACTTAAAAGTTTCAGTTGGCCCCACTTTAACACGTCGTTCAAAGGTTGAATTAAAAAACAAGACATGGAAAACATATCAGGAACTAACCAATCATGGTATTGAAGTTTCGATTATAACCGATCACCCTTATACGCCCATACAATACTTAAACATATGTGCAGCTTTAGCCGTTCGCGAAGGACTATCGGAGCAAAAAGCTTTGGAAGGAATTACAATATTACCAGCAAGAAATCTTCAAGTTGATGATATATTAGGGAGCATTGAAGTCGGAAAAGACGCGGATCTTGTGCTATGGACTCACCATCCTTTCCACTTTCTAGCCACCCCAAAATGGACCATGATAAATGGCGAATTTGTCTATGTGAAAAATTTGAAAAAGCAGTGAACAACAAGAATAAATCAGTTGAAAATTTCATAAAAATACCTATATCATTTTCAATTATTTTCTTGTATTATACGAATTGAAGAGTATTTTTTTATTACACAATTCCATATATGAAGTGATTAGGGAAGGCAAATGGTGCGCCACCAGTTAACTGGTCCTAGTGGGTTCGATTCCCACCCGAAATTTTTTAGCAACACAAAAAATTTCGAGGGTGGGACGGACCGACGTGTATTTTGGCATGGGTTCGAGTTCGACACGCCCTTATTTGGAGGGGTTTGCATGCTCAAGAAGCGGGATCTTCATGACTGTCATGCTTTGTATGATTTAATGACGCACCCAGAAGTCTTCCCTTTTGTGCGCCATAAAGCGGATTGCTACGATGAGTTTGTCTTTATTACGAAGCAAACAATTGAAGCAGAAGAACGCGGTGAATTGATTTCACGAACGATTCTTGACGAGTGGGGCGCTCCAATTGGGACGATAAATTTGTTCGATATTCAAGATAACGCTGGATTTTTGGGAACTTGGCTCGGTAAACCATATCACGGTAAAGGCTATAATAAACCTGCAAAGGACGCTTTCTTTGAGGAACTTTTCTTTGAATTAGGTATCGAACATATTTTTATGCGCATTCGGAAAACAAATATTCGTTCCATTAAAGCTGCGCAAAAACTGCCATATGTGATGAATGCTAATGAATCAAGACAACACTTATATGATCAAATTAACGCGGATGGAATCGTGTATGATTTATTTGAGATTTCAAAGGACCAATACACATTCCATGTCTTACGAACAAATCCACAGCAACAAGAATCGTCACAATTGGCATAAGCAACGAGATAAGTTCCATTCAATAACTAACGCTCCGAATTTATTCGGAGCGTTTATTTATAGTTCTTGGTTCAGTTGGACTGATATCGATTCCTCTTCGCCCATCTCTGTTAAAAAAGAATCTAATTCTTCATTCGTTAACGTTTCAAATCGACCATCTAGGAAAAAGACCTGAGTTTGATTCGGATTGATTCGATTTAATTTATAGCTCAATTGGATCGCTCCCCTTATAGAATAATATTCATATAATTCACAATGGGAGGCATTTTCATTCTTTTTCCTTATTATCTACAATTTCCTTATACAAGTTCCGAACAATAAAGGTTTTATATAGTTCTAGTTTTTTCCGTTCAATCGGATGTTTAGAGATGCCTAGCTTCTTTAATTCACCTACATACCAGCCCTTTGAACCAGGATATGCCATTCGTTTTCACCTCACGACTAACCCTTTTCAACCATTATATGTGAGGATTATTGAATCATGAACGGAAGAGAAGTATGGTATAATCTTCACTGTATTTTATTATATAGAAATTGAGGCAACTTCCATGAAAAAAACAACCACTATTAAAGAAAAACTCCAACAGTTATTAATCATCTTACTTCCTATTCTTGTAACTCAAGTAGGACTAATGATGATGAATTTTTTTGATACTACAATGTCTGGCCATTATAATTCGATTGATTTAGCAGGTGTGGCAATTGGTTCCTCTTTATGGGTACCGATATTTACTGGTCTTAGCGGTATCATGCTTGCTATCACACCTATCATTGCACAACTGGTTGGAGCAAAAAACGAAAAGAAAGTGCCTTTCGCTGTCATTCAAGGGGTGTACCTGTCAGTACTACTCGCAATTAGCGTAATTGTAATTGGTTCCTTTATATTAGATCCTCTATTAAATAAAATGCAGCTCGAAAAAGGTGTACATGCTGTTGCAAGGCAATTTTTAGTTGCATTAAGCACCGGAATGATTCCATTATTCGTCTTTAATCTGCTTCGATCTTTCATTGATGCCCTTGGAAAAACAAGGGTATCGATGATTATTACATTAATGTCACTACCTATTAATATCTTTTTAAATTACTTATTGATTTTTGGAAAATGGGGGTTCCCTGAACTTGGTGGAGTAGGAGCCGGCTACGCTACTGCCATTACTTACTGGATTATTTTGTTTATTGCGATATCCATTATTCATCTACTAGTTCCATTTAAATCGTATGGTGTTTTTAGAAAGCTCTATTCCATTTCCATCTCAATGTGGAAGGAAATATTGGTCATTGGAATCCCGATTGGATTAGCTATTTTCTTTGAGACGAGTATTTTTTCGGCAGTCACCTTATTAATGAGTGAATTTAACACTGCAACAATCGCCTCCCACCAGTCAGCCATTAATTTCGCTTCACTGCTTTACATGATTCCACTTAGCATATCGATGGCACTAACGATAGTCGTTGGATTTGAAGTTGGGGCTAAACGTCTTAAAGATGCCAAAGTCTATAGTTTAATGGGAATTACGATTGCCGTGATAATGGCCTTTTTCTCAGGGCTCATCCTATTATTATTTAGAGATGGAATCGCTGGAATTTATACAGATGATCCATCCGTTCAAAAGCTAACAGCCCATTTTCTGTTATACGCCCTATTTTTCCAGCTATCCGATGCCATTCAAGCACCGATTCAAGGTGCGTTACGAGGCTACAAAGATGTTAATATTACGTTTATCATGGCTCTTGTTTCCTACTGGGTGATTGGGTTGCCATTAGGTTATTTTTTAGCCAAATATTCGGATCTCGGTCCATATGGTTATTGGGTGGGGTTGATTTCTGGATTAGCGTTCGGGGCAATCTTTCTTAGCTATAGACTTTGGTCGATCCAACACTATCCAAGATTTGTTACAGCAAAGGAGCCTTCCTAATGGGAGGCTCCTTTTTTCTATTAACGTTTGGGCTTTGTCGTGCATATTATAAACTACCCAAATGAAATCACATGATAGTTGTGAACTGAAAGGAAGTAAACATCATGTTCCCTTTTAATTTATTTCCATTTAACCAAAATATGAAGCAAATGATGAATGGCATGAAGCCTGAGCAATTGGAAAAGTATACCCAAGAAATAATGGGTAAAATGATGTCTAGCCATATGGAGGGTATGACCAACCCTCAAGAACTGTTCAAAAATCTATTTCCAGAAACCAATTACCAATCATCCAGTTCTCCAGATTTGAAGTATTCCATCTTTGATACACATGAACATGTTTTTGTTCGAATAAACATCCAAACCGAAGAATGGTTAAACTCGATGAAAATCTGTCATACAGCAAATCAGATCATTATTGAGCATATTCCAAACCAAGATGACAAACACAGTTTGACCCTTCCTGCCATCGTTAAGAAAAAAGGTGCAACCGCCAACTATAAAGACAGTGTATTAGAAATAAAAATCCCCAAAAGCGTTGACATGCAATATTCTGAGATTGATGTTACTGAACTTTTTTAGAGTGGTTTCAATAAGGAGCCATTATTTTGATTCTGAATCGTCCATTGAATCATGTTCTTCCATATACTGGCTCTTTTCATCCTTCTTCTCTGGTTCACTCGGAGTACCGATAACAAATTCCTTCTTCGGCATATTATGCATACTCTTTGCCGTAACATGGGCAATGACATAATATGTTCCATCTCTTTCAAAGTTTTTTTCAAGCTGGTACGCACCATCGGTTGCTTTTTCTACCGCAACTTCCTCATGATTTTCATCGTTGGCACGCCAAATTTCAAATGATACTTCTTTTGCATCTGTAACAATCTCATCCCCATATGTTACGGCTGCTTTAAAGAGAACAGGTTCATTGGCCTGTGGTTTTTCAGGGCTAATCGTCAAGTTTACATCAACCCATTTCATCGAATCCTCATTATGCTCATCATTTGATTCCTCAGAACCAGAGCAAGCCACTAAGGCGAACAGAAAACCCACAAGCAAAATCAATCCCAAAAATTTTTTCAAATTATTCTCCCCCTTGTTTCTATGTAAATAAAAATCAAATCATAAAAAGCTCTTCCACTAATTGTCTAATCACTAACCGATTTGTGCAAAAAGTGATAACTTTCTACTTTCTCCCTAGTCGTATTGTTACATATTAAGACAAGGTTTGGCAAAAAAATTACAACAAAAAAGAAGAAGCATGAATACTGATACTCATGCTCCTTCTCTTTTTGTTGTAATTAACCCATTTTGTTCTAAAAAGGACAAATTGCTCACTTTCCAAGGATCCCCTTGTGAAAATCGAATTACTTCTATATTGCCGTTAAAGTGCTTTGGCCCAATCCCTTTTAAAAACCAATCAATTTGAATTGGAATCAATAAGTGTAGTTCCTCACGGGCATCATCGATCGGTAATACGGTCATTTGCGAAATTCGCACAGTGTCTATTTTTTCAATTATCTCAGTCCAATTTGCAGGTTGCAACGATGCGACAGAAGCGATTCTTTTATCCTTCTCCTTTAATCCTGCAAAAAAAGCATTTACAACTTCATACGGGTCGGGACCGGCCAAATGACTTTCTAGTTTACCTGCCGCTTTTAATATCATTAATTTATGAGATAAATCCATATGATTTGTTCGATGAGTCGTACTCCCATAAAAATGAATGCAAAAATGGCCAGGGAAATTATTTTGTAAAGCGCCTGCTCCGTGGGGCATTCCATGCATTGAGGCAGGAATTTGATGTTTGCCTTTCATAACAAAAATAGAACGACGTCGCCAACTCCATTTGCCACTATAAATTTTTTTCATTATTTTCGTGTCAGCACTTGATAAGGGTTGTACATCTGCATGAGCACTACCCGCACGTCGTTGAACTCGAAACTTCATTCCAGTTTCCGTATCAACAACTGTAAATTTACTGTATTTTGGTAAAATCTTGTTTACCTTTTCCCAAGAGGGGATACTATTCTCGGTTGTTGCATAGCTTATTTTGTCATATAAGAAGCCGTCCACTATCAATAAAAATCCTGTAATGCATACGATCATCCATTTTGCAGTCATGATTCCCCACTCATTTTCTGAAATTTTCGCGATATTTAAGTTTTTCCCTTGGTCTAATAAAACATTCAGAAAAAATGGAGTGCAAAATTGAAGTGTAGATATCATGATATGAAAAACCTCTAGAACTTGTTTCATACTTTGAATTTCTTTATAAACTTAGGTCTATAGTATATCCAGCCAAATCTTTATTGCTGTTGCTAAAATTAATATAGCCAAGATTACTTGTAAAACCTTGGTGTTTATCTTTTTCCCAGCCATTGCACCTAATGGTGAGGCAATAAGGCTTGCTATAATCATGATGACTGAAGGTAAAAATTCTACTTGTCCGGTTGAAATTTTCCCTATAGTAGCACCGATTGAGGAGATAAATGTAATAGCCAATGAAGATGCAATCGTCATACGTGTCGGTATTTTTAATACAACTAGCATGATTGGAACTAATAAAAATGCTCCTGCTGCTCCTACAATTCCAGAACCAATACCAACAATTAATGCTAAAGATACTGCAATCCATTTATTAAACTTCACTTGGTCTAGCGGTATATCATCAATTCCTTTTTTCGGAACAAACATCATGATTGCGGCTATTAATGCTAATATCCCATAAACTAAATTGATCCCACCTTCTGTCATTAACCTTGAACCATAACCGCCAACAAAACTACCAACTAATATGCTTGCTCCCATGTATCCAATTAGTGATTTATTTAAATATCCTCCTTTTCGGTAGGCCCATACACCACCAATCGTCGCAAAAAACACCTGAACAGCGCTTATTCCTGATACTTCATGCGCACTAAATGCTGCTAAACCAAATAAAGGTGGAATATATAAAAGCATCGGATATTTAATAATGGAACCGCCTATTCCTAACATCCCAGATATATAGGAACCAATAAAACCAATTAAGAAGATGGTAATGATAAAGCCAATATCCATTGTACAGCCTCTCCTATAAGAAAAGGGAACCCCATCTGGTTCCCTACTTCTTAGCCTTTTTTAATCCAAAATTTCAAAACATCGTTCTCAACTTCGTGTTTAATTAGCTCATGACCACCTGATTTTGCCCATGCAGTAAGGTCATTTTTTGCACCTTTATCTGTTGCATGAATTTCCAAAACTTGACCACTTTCTAATTCATTCATCGCCTTTTTTGTTTTTACAATTGGCATTGGGCACGCTAACCCTTTTGCGTCTAAAACCTTATTTGCTTCCATTCTTTTACCTCCTAGTTTTTGTTGTGCTTAACGAACTGCACAGCGATTTGGTCCAATTTCCATTTCACGTTGCTTTTCTTCATCAGGACTGATTTTTCCCATGTTTGTTTCACGAATTTCTTGATAAGCATTTGGTTGTGGTGGTAAGTTTTCCGTTACCATTTTTCTAAAATCATTTTCATCTTCAATATTCAGGCCATGATTTTGTGCATATAATGTTCCTAATTTTTCTGATACACTACCATCTTCATTTAGTTCTTCAATAATCATGAAGTGTGCAGGAAGAACAATTAGTTCCTCGGAAAGTTCTCTGTAACGTTTATATAGACTTTCTCTTAAATCACCTACCCAATCCTGAGCTAAGCCAGCTAAATCTGGTCTTCCGATTGAGTCAATGAACAAGATATCACCAGAAAGTAAGAACTTTTCATCGACAATAAATGAAGTAGACCCAATTGTATGGCCTGGAGAATATAAGGCATGAATATTAATTTTTACCGTTCCAATTTCTACTAGGTGTCCATCTTCTAATGGTTGGAACTCAAAAGTAACGTCTGTTGCATCCTTTGGAGGCAGCCAATAAGTAGCGCCTGTTTTTTCTGCAATGCTTCTTCCACCGGAAATGTGGTCCGCATGTAAGTGTGTGTCAAAAACATGAGTAATTTTTGCACCAATACTATCAGCAAATTCAAGATAAATATCAGTCATTCGAGTGGCATCAATTATCGCAGCATCAGCATTCGATACAACCATATAAGATAAGCAGCCCTTACCGATACGTACAAACTGATAAATTTCACCGCCATCTTTCAAATCTCCTACCTTTACAGGTTCCAAATGCTCACTCCAAGCTTTCATTCCACCCTTTAGATAAGAAACCGCAAGCCCTGCGTCAGAGAGCATTTCAGCTATCATAATAGATGATCCTTCCTTCGCACATACCACTAAAACTTCTTTATCAGAAGGAATCTTATCCATAATACTTTCAACACCATCTAGTAATTCAAAATAAGGGATATTATAATACTCGAAGTTTTCTCCTTCAATTTTCCAATCCTGAAAGTCACTCTCATTTCGAACATCTAGAATGAATAATTCTTCCTTATTAAATACTTTTTGTGTAACATCTTTTGAGTTCATTACATTTACAGTCATTCAAGTTACCCCCTACGGTATGTTTTGTCTCAAAAAAAATATGATAGATGAAAATATCATTTTAGAAACTAGACCATCCATTACCTCAATCTGTGTACGGCGATCTAATTTTTTAAACCAGTTGTTTTTCCTGACCATTGACTCATACCTGGGACAACGTTTATAACTTTTGTAAAGCCCAAATCCGCTAAATTTTGTGCAGCAAGGTCACTGCGGCTCCCTGTTCGGCAAACAACATAAGTTTCTTTTTCTTTATCTAATTCACCTAAACGTTGTTCTAGTTCACCTAAAGGAATCGAAATCGCAATAGGAATGTGATTAAAGGCAAATTCTGCTGTTTCTCTTACATCAAGAACTACAATATTTTCACTTGCTTCAATTTTCTTTTCGAGTTCGTCATTATTAATGACATTTGGATGTTTTCTTTCGATTGATTCATCACTTGAGGACTTTCTAATATAGTGTTTTAATACTTCTCCTTCCTCCAGCGTCCCTAAATATTGATGACCTGTACTTTCAGACCATGCCTTGATATCAGCTTTGGACCCTTTATCCGTTGCCTGAACTTCCAATACTTGACCAGCATCTAATCCATTCATTGCCTTCTTCGTTTTGACAATTGGCATTGGACATGCTAATCCTTTTGCATCTAAAATTACATTTGCTTTCATGTTATCCATTTAATATCCCCCTGTTTTTATCTAAATAAATAAATTTACATTCCCGTCTTCAGCCTCTGCTAAATACGCGGCAACTCCTGCATATTCAATATTGTCTAATAGCTCTTCTTTTTGCAGACCTAGTAAATCCATCGTCATGGTACATGCAATTAATTTTATATCCTGCTCTTGAGCCATTTCAATTAGTTGAGGAAGAGACATTGCATTGTGTTTTTTCATGACCTTCTTAATCAACTTAGGTCCAAAACCAGCAAAGTTCATTTTTGAAAGTCCCATTTTGTCAGCGCCTCTCGGCATCATTTTCGAAAACATTTTCTCCAAAAATCCTTTTTCAACTGAAATATTTTCATCTTTGCGTAAAGCATTTAATCCCCAGAATGTGTGAAAGATAGTTACTTCATGGTCGTAGGCTGCTGCACCATTCGCAATAATATAAGCTGCCATTGTTTTATCATAATCTCCGCTTAATAGGACGATTGTTGTTTTTTTCTTCTCTGCCATTTTTAATGACCTCCTATATTTAATTACCTATACGGGTATTTATATTTAGAAAAAATTTTTACCTTTACCCCTATGGGTATGATAATAATAAAAATATAAGAATGTGTCAACCTTTTTTAATCGACTACATCCAAAGAGGTTTTCAATCTCTTTCATTAATTCTCCATGTTATCTGCTATTCGGACACACTCCACTTATACTAGAAAGAAAAAAACTGTAGACAAAAATCGATTTTCACCGAGTTTGTCTACAGTCTTAGACCTCTCATTAAAGAGGTTTGTTCATTTACTTTTATGAGCCCATTTGTGCTTTTAAAAGCTCGACAGCTTTCATTAATTGGGTATCATTTTGTTCAATTTGCGTTCTTAGACGGTCCATTAACATCATCGTCGTTTTCCCACTAAGAACTCCATTTTGATCAAGTTGCGCATCTTTTTGCAGGGCTTTAATGGCATTTTCTGTGTTCTGATCAAAGAATCCATCTTCTCGACCAGGATCAAATCCAATTGCCTTAAGCATTTTTTGAGCTGACTTTACTTCATTACCAGAGGATGAGATTTTGTATTCCTTCTCTGGATCAATTATTTGTAGCGAAGCGTACTCTGGCAAAGCCACTTCATAATCCGGCTTAATCCCTTTTTGATGGATCCAGTTTCCTTTTGGTGTTAACCACTTTTCTGTTGTTAACTTTATATTAGAACCATCCTCAAAGTCCTGTGCTCTTTGCACGGTTCCTTTACCAAATGAGGTTTCACCCACTAACGGAATTCCAGCACTTTCACTAACTGCAGCTGCAAAGATTTCAGACGCACTTGCACTTCCTTTATCAATGAGAACGACAAGTGGAGTCGTCGAATTGCCTTGATTTTCTGATTTATATTCCTGTATTTTTCCAGCACGGTCTTCTACTTTAAAGATGATTTTACCATTTGGCACAAACATACTTGAAATATTAATCGCTTGATCTAATAATCCACCAGGATTTTGTCTTAAATCTAAAACAAGTCCCTTCATACCTTGGTCTTTCATTTCTGTTAATACCTTTTCAAGGTCAGAAGTTGTATTCTGAGAGAATGAGGTAATTTGAACCTGCGCAATCCCACCATCAAGCATCTTGCCATAAACAGTTTGAAGCGGAATCGTATCACGGATAATCGAAACATTCATAGGTTCTTCCATACCTGTCCGCATGATACTTAATTCGACCTTCGTTCCCTTTTTCCCACGGATTAAAGTCACAGCCTCTGTAGAACTCATTCCTTGCAGGCTTTTACCATCAACTGTAATAACCTTATCGTTTGGCTTTAAACCTGCCTTCTCTGCTGGTGATCCTTTTAACGGTGTCACAATAACTATATGACCGTCTTGTTCTTGAATTTCAGCACCGATTCCTTCAAACGAAGAGGAGATACTCTGGTGAAAGCTATTTGCCTCTTCTTCATTCATATAATCAGAATATGGATCATCGAGAGCTTCAATCATTCCATTGATCGCACCGTTTATTAATTTTGAATCCTTAACATCTTTAAAATAATCTTGCTTCAGCGTATCAAAAACAGTATAAAGCTTGTCAAATTCCTCACGCTCATTCACCGTTGGGTTTTGGACAACCTTTTCATCCCCGAATGCTAATGCAAAGGTCGTAATTCCTGCTGTTAAAAAGACAAGAAGAAAAAGTAGCATCGCAAAGTGGAATTTTTTCATTCTTACAAATCCTGCAGTTTGTTCCAGGTTTTTGTTGTTCTTGCTGTTCAGGCTTTTTTTGGTCTAATTCGTTTTGCTCCAAACCTCTCACCACTTTCATAATCCCTAGTAGATCTACATGTAATTTGAAATCGTTAACGCTATTGTTTAGATACCATTTTATCCTATTTGACGCTGTTCTGGACTAGGTTGTTTCACTTTACCTTATATTTTTTTGACAATGTTAAAAAATTCTTCAAGAGTCCAATTTTTTTCATAGATAACTGTAGCAGACTTTTCTCCAACATAACGGAAATGCCAAGGCTCAAATTGGTACCCTGTTATGTTCTCTTTACCTTTTGGATAGCGGAGAATAAAACCAAATCGATGAGCATTTTCAGCTAACCATTTACCTTCAACACTTGTCTCAAATTGTTCCGATAATTCATTGTTCATACTATCACTCGATATATCCATAGCTAGCCCAGTTTGATGCTCACTGTTCCCTGGGACAGCAACGGCTTGTATAGCCTGCTCTTCACCCACACGACTAACCTCTGCAGCAAAAAGTGCTACCTGTCGGTCATAAGACCTATATCCAGAAACAGCATTTAATTCGATCCCTTCCTGTTTAGCCTGAACAAACATTTTTTCAAGGGCATTTGCTGCTGCTTCACGAAGAAAGCTTTTCTCTAATTCCTCTTCACCAAATGAAAAATGAACATTTGGCCTTTTTAAGTCTGAAGGGATGTACCCTTCAGGTAGCGCATACAGTTTATTAACTAATGCTAATTCATTCTTAGGATTTTGAATGACACTTTTTCCGGCAACCTGTTCAATCACATTAAAATATCCAGCCTCAAGTGTCAATTCATCAGCTGTGGTCTGATCATTTGTTTTTTCATCTACCTTTTTTTCATCAATCTGTTGTGAGCCATTCTGATCAGATTCATTTATAAAGGGAAGCTTTTTAAAATACGTATCAAACCGATTGCATCCGGTTAATAAAATCAGACTTAAAACAATTGGGATATGCAATCTATTCATATTACCCACCAATCTAAAAAATTTCTTATAACTATACAATACTAAGTATTTTACCACGAAACGACAGAATGTAACGAAAAAACAGCAAAATCCAACAAAAACCCTGTGATTTTTCGAACATTCATTGAAAAAAGGCACCTGCAAATCAGGCACCTTTTCATTCGTTATTGAGATATTATTGGTTTATTCTGTTATAGAAGCCTCTAATGCAACTTCAATCATCTCATTGAAGGTTGTTTGTCTCTCTTCTGCTGTCGTTTCTTCACCGGTTAGAATGTGATCACTCACCGTAAGAACGGATAACGCCTGACGGCTGAATTTCGCCGCTAATGTATAGAGCGCCGCTGTCTCCATTTCAATTGCTAATATTTTGTATTTTGCCCATTTTTCATGCTCGGCATTATCATTATAAAATAGGTCGGCAGTGAAAACATTTCCTACTTTTAAATTAAGCCCCTTTTGAACTCCAGCATCGTACGCTTTTTTTAGCAAATCAAAATCCGCAGTTGGAGCATAATCAACCCCTCCAAAAGTAAGGCGGTTCATTTGCGAATCCGTTGATGCACTCATCGCTAGGATAACGTCTCTTACTTTTACATCCCTTTGAATGGCCCCACAAGTACCAACTCGTATTAATTTTTGAACATTATAGCTTTGCATTAGCTCATTAATGTAAATGGATATGGATGGAACCCCCATCCCAGTTCCTTGAACGGAAATAGGTTTTCCTTTATATGTACCTGTATAGCCAAACATATTACGAACCTCATTATAACAAACAGTGTTTTCTAAAAAGGTTTCAGCTATATACTTTGCTCGCAGTGGATCACCTGGTAAGAGTACGGTTTCAGCAATTTCGTTTTCTTTTGCAGCAATATGGATACTCATCCTTTTTCCTCCATTCATCAAAAGAAGTTTTTTCATTCAACATTAAAAACTATAGCATATTATTACTGTACAGAAAAATGAACAGTAAAATTCATGATTCAAAATAAAATGGGAATGATAAAAGTAGCGTTAATAAAGGCAAAATCTTATTCCTATAGGCGTGATTATCGTGAGGATATTACAACCATTGCGAAATGGATTAAGGGAGGAGTGTTACAATGGGCAAAAAACATCGAAGTCGAATTAATTCTCCGAAGAAAAATAACCATATTCCAGCAGAGGCGATTATTGCAGAACATGAAGCTCATGGAAAAGAATATACTGCGGGTAATCGAAAAAATAAACAATAACAGTAAAAAGAGGAGGAAGCTTAAGCTTTCCTCTTCCTACCTTAAACGCAAACGATTAATTTTGATCCAACCATCCGGCTGTAATTGATAGAAGGCTTGGCCGTTTTTACCTTCTTCAATTGAAATAATATCCCCTGTCCCAACATATCTTCCACCATAATCATTTGGGATCAAATCGTTTACATTAAATATTTTAAAAATGCTTTCAAGGCAGTCTTTATGATTAATCTCCTCAACTAGTATGCGATATACTTGTTCATAACCTTTTTTCTGTCTGAATACTGGAGTTTGGTAAAGGGTGACATCAAATTTGCGTTTTCGTTTTCCTACTAATTCCATTAACATACCGATTCCCCCAATTGTGTATTTTCCAATAACTGACATTACTTTTCAACTGCAGTAGAAAATAAATCAATTTTAATAAGAATTAAACATTTTCTTTGTCGAATCCTTCATCAGATTTTTTGTTTTTTTGTCGGATGACAATAAATTTTTAATTAAAACGAAAAAATGCATAAAAAAAGCCCAGATTAATCTGAGCTAATTTTCAAAACGTAGTTATTGGAACGGACATAGAGGACCTTATATTGATCCAATATCCTTTTTTCAAGGCTTAAAAGGACACAAAATGCCTTATTTATATAAAAACCACTGATTGATGCCCATAGAATGTAAAATAACAAACCTGTTGTCCGGTTAGCCTATCAAATAAACACTTTTAATTAAAATAAAGAATCTAATGTCCGCTACCAAATTCACCGAACCCGATTATGCAAATTTTTGGATCGTTGCGTTGATTTTTTCTCGTAAGGAAGGAAGGTCTCCAGAGCTTACCGTGAAGTGCACGTGACTTTCATCCATCTCCAATGCCTCTGCCAGAAATCCACCTAGACCACGAGCTTTACGATCAACCTGCATATAAATATCGGTCATTGAATTGGAACTTGGAAAGAAGACAATCTCTAGTTCATCCAATCTTCCCTTATAGCTTCCCGTAATTGGAACAAATTCAAATTCCTGGACAAATGGCAGTCGTTTCCGTAAGCGATATGGAGCCTCCTCGCACTCTGCTTCACGTAATCTGAATCCTAAGTCATTTACTGCGTTAAGTACCGCCTCCATAAGTGGATTTGGAACTACTTTAATATAATCTTTATCGGATGGATCCACCGCATTTTTAATGTCTAAACCTGTTGCAACCCAGATTTTTGTTCTTCCCAATGAAATAGGAGTATCAATTGGCAATTTAAATGAAAATGGAATCTGTTTTGTTTCTTTCGATTTTATTAATAATGGTTCATTTAATCGGACCTGATCGATTAAAGCATTAACGGAGTATTTCTTTTCATCTGATTCTTTTAAGTAAGTTGTATATAACGAAAGATAAATAGCGTCAATTTGCTGGTCGACACTGCCACCACGAATCTCTACAATGCCCTTAATTTCTTCTCCTGGAATCAATGTATCTCGTTCCAATTTTGTATCAACAGTAGCAGAGCCTATTCCAACACTGGCAAATACTTTATTAAATAATGACATTTTCTTCATCCTTCCGTTATAGCATAAGATTTTAATATTTTTTCAAAATCACACTTTAATTGTTGCGTTGTTTCATAAGGAGGATCTATTTGAAGCAATTTCCGGATCAGGCTTTTCGCATCGTACGATAGGGTTAATTCCTCCTCCCAGCTTTTTTCCTTTTCATTAACATCGGGGGAATAAGCTGAATATAATAAAAATAAGAGAAAGTGCCCCAAACCGTAAAAATCACTCTTGAAATCAATCTGCTTCCGAGGGTGAATGATCGACTTCTGGTTTTCGATTGTTCCGCCTGCGACCTTTTTCGCCAGCCCTAAATCGATTACCTTTATTTGATCTCCATCCCACATAATATTGGGGATACGAATATCTCGGTGCACGATGTTGTTTTGTTGTAGGAAACTAAATATCTTAACTAACTCATAGCCCAAGGTGAAGGATTCTAGTTCATCAAATTGTCGACCTTCTTCGAAAATAAGTTGTTCAAACGTTTTTCCGGAGATGTATTCCATCGTAAAAAAAGGAACTTTATCATACATACCATGACCAATAAATCTTGGGAAACTAGGATAATGGAGCTGTTGCATGATTGCCATTTCTTGATAGAAGCCGATTCGCCCTTTTTTTGTCATCCTTTTATGCCACCTTAGTGCCTTGAGGACAACCTTTACGTTGTCTTGATGGTCAAAGACTAAATAACTATGACCGTAACTGCCGCTTCCGAGATGACTCAAAACTTCGTATCGATTTTGAATCAAGGTAGCATTCGCCAGGGGTTTTTCAATTAATGATGAAATGATTAGGATAATACTTTTATACATTTAATCTATTCCAATCAGTGAACACATTAGCTACTAAAAAAGCTGCCAAAGCTTGAAAAACTTTTATGTTTCTTTTTATAATGGCCATGACCGTAATGAGAATGATGCTTGTACTTGTGGCTCTTTTTCCACGCGTCGCTGGTGTAGTGATGTTTTTTGTTGTTTACGGCACTATTAAGTATGGATTTCAAAAGTTTTTTTAACATTTTCTTATCCTCCTCGCTATTTCTTCCTTAATTATACGATAACATTCATAAAAGGTTTCGTATCTCCCTTCTATTTACGAATAAATTTTACTCACGCAAAAATGACGAGTACAGGTACTCGTCATTTTGTCATCTATGTCAATCTTCAGATACTTCCTCATCGATAATGCTCTTTTCTACTAAGTACTCAAATGTAATATCAGCTAATTCCTCCAATTCTTCCTCTGCGGGAACGTATCCCCGTTTCAAAAGCTCTTGAAAGAAAAATTCTGCAATTTCTTCCGTGTCAATGAATACTTCAATTTCTCTCACAGTATCGCCCCCTTTATAGGAATGTATGAGCATTTTTCTTTTTTCATACCCGCAACTTTTTATTTTAAATAAGGATTTTAAAGGGTGTTTATTACGATGGTGAGTTTGCTTTGTTCTATAACTCGTATAAGAGTTTAATTAACTTAAGGGGATCAAAGAAGGTGGGAAAATAGTAATAAGAAAGAGTCTGTGTTTATTGATTAATTTCATCACCATTTACTACAGATGCCAATTTTTTTAATACAACCTTCATAACTTTCTTATATTCCTCATCATGGAATAAGTGATATAACAGACGATAATCATTATACACATCTAATAGAAAATCAATATATTCCTTCTTTTCCATTTTTGTATTCAACTCTTCCCGCTCTCTTTTTCGATTCGGGTTTTTTGGTTCAGGAAGATTGAGGAGCGCTTGTGGTTTATTTGCTAAATACAGCAGTCCGAGCTTTTGAATGAACATATCTGCAGTTTCAGCATCTGCCACTAATGTTAGCTCTTCTTCGCCCGCCTCTAACCATTCCCCATCCTTAATTCTTGCTAACTCATAAATGACATCTTCCCAAGCGTTTTCCTTATACCGCCAAATTTCTGTCCGAAAGCCTACAACTTTAAATAATTCTGCTCCATAACCTTTTACTTGGACTAGATCCCCAAAAAAGAACTTATATTCGATATCAATCTGTTCTTTTTCAACGATTTCGCCTTGATACTCTGATAATAATTCGAGCTTTGATTCAAAATATAGACCTTCACTTTTATCAATTTCGTACACATACATTCCATCGAGCCATTTGACATCTGTAACTTTCCCAACTGTTCCATATATTGTGATCACGACTGAATCACCGATTTTGTACTTCGGCTTTTTCGGTTTTTTTCGTTTATCCATTTCCTCCATCCTCTCAATGATGAGTCGTGAAATATTTAGGATATTATATGCACTTTTGCTTGAAACGGCACCAGAATACATGAGAATCGATGGAATAAAAAAAGAGATAGGCAAACGTTTTGCGCCTATCTCTCACTCTCTTCATAACAAGCCCACACCTCATCAAACGTGGCTAAGCTTTGTAAATAATGACCATTCATTTCCAGATATAAGCTTATCTCATGATAGTCTGATGAACTTTTTGGAAATCCATGGTCATGGTATGCATCGTTCGCAAAGTGACTGATGGCATCCATTGGTTCAGGATGTCGATACTTCATTAAAAAATGATAAAAAGATTTAGTCATTGTGACGTCTTCCTGCCTTTATTTATCTTATTGAATTACTTTATTATTCTGCTGCTTTTGTTATGAAATACTATAGCGAAAAGCTGCTGACTCGTCTAGGGCTAAAAGTGGTTATATACCTAGGAGATTACCATTTCCTTCTTTTTTCAAACCAGCCGAACGCAACTTCCGCCTCAATGATTTCACTATTTGGTGAAACTAAAAAAATAATAAATGATCCGTCAGGCGGAAAGATAAATTTCCCATCTTCATCACTGGCTAAAGTACTTTGCGGGGGGACAATTCGCCTAAACGCCATTACCCCACTTTTTGGAAATCCTTCAACAAATTCTGCATATGCAATTTTTACTTCGGGTTTTGGAAGTGGTGTGAGGGATGTGTTTGCAGGAGTCACATTATTGGAAATCATGGTCGTTCCAGGTGGAAGGGCATTAAACCAAATTTCAGCTTCAAAAGGTTGATTGGCATGATTGGTAATGGTAAACGCATTTACAAATAAATTAACATCAGATTTAGATGGATTAACTAAGCCTCCCCACCCATTTTTTCCTTTTCCAAACCGTATATGTTCCGTTTGGCCAACAAAATATCGTCCCTGTAAGGATTGATACAAGGGATTAGGTATATTTACAACTTTACTATATCGGTCATAATTGTACGATGTCATAAGAAAATCCACTCCTTTCAATAATTATATTTAAACTATTAGTCGGATGGGTCACGATCAAGAGGAATGCATTAACCGTTGTCGTCAGGCGTGCAAATAACAGTGCAATTGCCCGCATCATCACAAACTATGTCACAATGTATTACTCGTAAATCAGAACCAAAGCAGACTAACGAGCAAAAAGGGCCTATACATACTAATTGACAATTGTCCGGGATATCTCTAATCGGAATAATTCTCACGTTAGAGAGTGAACAGGGTTGTATAATTTGTTTGGGACAACCGCAATTCTCTTCCTTCTTTTTCTTCTTTGGCATATTCCTTCCACCTCCTTCATATCAAAATATTCATGAAGGGAGACAAGGGTATGGTTGTTTATCGAGTAAAAACAAAAATCGGAATAATAAATGTTTATCAAATCACTTTGTATGGTAAGTTGCACAGACAGCACCTGAATTTGAATATAAATTTAACAGTCATGACTAAGCGAATATAAAAGAGAGTGGAATTCAGATTATCTGGTATTCCACTCTCTTTTTACTCTTTCGAACCCATCTACTCTTGGTTTATATGTGTTCTCTAGCATAGGGTGAATTTTGACATAATGAGGTTATCTGTGCGACGTCTACCAATTAGTAAAACAATGATTATTTTAGTGTGAAGTCGTTCTAGTTCTTTTGAAGAAAACATCGGGGTTAAGTTGTCCGCGTAGAATATTTCTATTATCACCCCAGGCATGAATCAGATAACCATCTGGGCCTGCAATTACCTGATTGTAATCTCCCATATAACAGTTAAGCAGCGTTATTTCTCACTTTGTCTCTCCACGTATCAATCTTAATTGCCAAGGTAACCAAAACCCAAAGACTATAATAAAGGCCGGGATAGACCACCAGGTATGCCATCCTTTTAACTTCATATATCCAACTTGAACAAGCAGCCACTCAGATAAGCTGGCTAAAATAGTGAAGAACGTAACATACAGCCATTTCTTTTCTTGCTTAAAATAGTTAAGAAATAGTACAGCAAAACAAGAAGGAATGATACCGTAACATATAAAATCACCAATTCCTTCCAATTGCGGATTATGACCTAAATCAAATACATCCAAATAATTTAACATTAGGAAAACATCGATTGTTATTGCTACATAGCCGGTTGTACCAAAGATAAAATAAATTTCTCTCCAACTTAATCGTTTTGGCATGAAAAATATGTAAATTAAAAAGATAGTACCTAAAGCAACGGGAAACCATAAACCTTTTGATGACAAATCTAAGTTTTGTATAAACTTTTCCATGGTGTACCCCTTTATGATTGACTATCGAACCCTAATTTCAAAAATACACCATTATTATTAGTTAAATTTAAATAAATATGCCGATTAGTGTTAAAAGCATTGATATTTTTAACAAAATTTAATAGAAAAAGCGATCCTTCTTTTTTGAAGAATCGCCTTTTTTTCAAAAATTTTAATGGTTAAAGCTTCTCGCCATTGGTGGCAATAACATCCTTGTACCAATAGAAAGATTTTTTAGGTGTTCGCTTCAATGTACCATTACCGTAATCATCTTGATCCACATAAATGAATCCGTAGCGTTTAGACATTTCTGATGTACCAGCACTGATTAAATCAATACACCCCAAGTCGTGTATCCCATTAAATCGACTCCATCCTGAATGGCTTCACCCATTGCTCTGATGTGTTCACGTAGATAATTAATTCTATAATCATCATTAATGGAACCATCCTCTTCCACTTTGTCATAAGCACCTAATCCATTTTCTACAATAAATAATGGCACTTGATAGCGGTCGTACATTTTTTTCAAGGTGATTCTTAATCCAGTAGGATCAATTTGCCAGCCCCAATCAGATGTTTCTAAATAAGGGTTCAAAATCCCAGTGGAAAAGTTCCCTTTTTGCTTCAATTTATCAGGGGATCCGCTCGCTACCATTGTCATGTAGTAGCTAAATGAAAGAAAGTCTACTGGGTGTTGCAATAAGATTTCTTCATCACCTGGTAACATGTCAATCTTGATTTGATTCTTTTCGAAATAACTCAACATATGGCTTGGATAGTATCCACGAACTTGTACATCTGTGAAGAATAGGTTCTTTTGATCCTCTTCCAACGCGACAAGTACATCAGCTGGATTGCAAGTTTCCGGATACACCTCCATACGAGCGATCATACAACCGATTTTCGAGTCAGGAATGATTTCATGACAGGCTTTTACCGCTCTTGCGCTAGCAACAAATTGATGGTGAAGTGCTTGATAAACAGCTTGTTCCTTGTTCTCCACGCGGTCTACAAGCATACCAGAACCGATATATGGGGAGAATTGAGAAATATTAATTTCATTAAATGTTAACCAATATTTTACTTTCCCTTTATAACGGTTAAAAACCGTCTCCGCATAACGTACAAAGAATTCTATTAGGCGGCGATCTGTCCAGCCATTGTATTTTTGAACCAAATGAAGTGGTATTTCATAGTGAGATAAGGTCACTAATGGCTCAATGCCATACTTCGATAACTCATCAAACACCTTATCATAAAATGCTAGACCTTCTTCATTAGGGGTTAATTCATCTCCATTTGGGAAAATACGTGCCCACGAAATGGATAAACGGAATACTTTAAAACCCATTTCAGCAAATAAAGCAATATCTTCCTGATATCGGTGATAAAAATCAATACCGCGTCGCTTAGGAAAATTTTCTCCCTCTTTTAAAGATAATAATGCTTCCAATTCCTTTTCGCTTCTAACATCCATTTCCACATCATTTCCGCGTTCCTCTTTTGGCACAAATTTAACCATATCGAAAATGGAGAGACCCTTACCACCTTCATTATAAGCACCTTCTAATTGATTTGCTGCAGTTGCACCGCCCCATAAAAAATCCTTAGGAAATTGATAATTAGTCACCATTTTTACCTCCATTTAAATAATCTTCAAAGTACATTTTCATTCTTGAAACCAAATCACATATTAGGGAAGGATGGTTCCTGAAATTAACCAGCCTTTAGTTTTTATCAATAAATTAAAGATACTCTCCTAAAATGAAAAAAACTGGTCTAAATTAGACCAGTTTAAGCCTTGTAAGAATGATGATGTTGAATCCAATAAATCAAAATATCAAACAGACGTAGTAAGGTATTACTGCTAACAGCACTATTTTCAATTTTTCCACACTGCAAAATTTCATCAAATACTTCTTCATGTTGATGCGGATTTGAAAAAGTAATGAGTAATTTCTTACCCATCGTCGTTTTAATTTTTTCAATCAAAGGGAATCCCTCTGCAAGGAGGTTACCCTGTATAGAAATAGTGATAATGCTATCTTCTTCTGTCAATACATCCAGAGCATCCATTTGTTTAAATAGATTTGTATCACATTCACAAAATTTTCCTGCAAGGAGTAATTTTTTTTGTAACTCCAAAGCTTGTACTTGATGCTTCTCAAAGCTTAATATTACAATTCTTCTAGAATCATTAATTAGTTTAACAATCCGTTCTATCTGTTCAACTGGGATATTTTCAATGATTTCTACGTTTTCCTCTAATTGCTCTATAAACCTGTCTGCACTAAGGACACTATCCTTTTGTTCAAAAGATGTACCTGACTTAATCGAAAATACAACACTATTCCTTAAGTTTGAAAAATTTCTAAAACCAATTCTTTTGCAGAACCAGGTTGATTGTTGATGGAGCTACATTACATGCTTCGGCTGCAGTTTCTAACGAAAATCCCTCAATCTTATCGATATTTTCCAAAAGACTTCTTGCAATAGAATAGTTGATATCCTTAAAAAGAGAATTATTTATAAAAGCTAAAAGAGTATAAATTAATTGCTCCAAGTTTTCCACCTCGGATAAATCTTATCATATATAGTCCTATCCTCTAAGACGTATAACATAACATAAAATACTATTTAATACGGAATCCTCGGATATTTTTATCTTACGAATGTAATAAAATCAAGATGAACTGGTTCAAAACCCAGGTCTCGAAGTCGTATATTAATCTGTCCCCTATGATACTGACCGTGCAATGCAATGTGAGTTAAAATTTCCTCTATAGTACTCTTAAACTCTTGTCCTTTGCTATTTGTATAAATGATTAATTTATCTAAATCACTATTTTTTAAGTTAATAAGAAATTCTCTGAAACTCTCTTCATTTTGTTTCACAAGTTCTGAACATTCGTCAATATTGACATCGGACCAAATGGGCAACCCTGAACTATCCAATCCATTTAATCTAGTTATCCACACTTTTTCTGCTAAGAGGATATGGGAAAATAAACGACTTACTTCTTGATTTTCATATTCTTTACTTTGTAATGTTTTAAGAATACACTGGTTTGCCCAATTTAAATGATCATACATCTTTCGGAGAGTTTTCACTAAAAATCACCCCACTAAGGATTAAATTTTCTATCGGACTTTTCCTTTTAATAATTATTTAATCCAACTTTATATTATTATATAATTTGGAAATTTTTAATTTTACAATCTCAGGTGATCGGAGCAGGGTTGAAAAGTGTAAAATCATTGTAAATTTCGTATTTTTCTGCAAAAGTTTGCTTTCTTCCGCTTGCAACATCAATAATTTCATTAAACAATTGAGTTCCCATTTCCTGTATGGTTGCCTCGCCCGTAGCAATTGGACCTGCATTTACATCAATTAAATCTTGCCACATATCTTTCATATCATTTCTTGAGCATACTTTGATTACTGGAACAGTTGCTAATCCATATGGTGTGCCTCGTCCTGTCATAAAAACTTGAAGCGTAATTCCGCTGGATAACTGGCACGAACCACAGACAAAATCACTGGCCGGGGTTGCGGCAAAGATCATCCCCTTCTGCGATGGTCTTTCTCCTGGAGAAAGAACCTCTACAATCGGAGAAGTTCCAGACTTAGCTATTGAACCCATTGCTTTTTCGACGATGTTTGATAATCCGCCTTTTTTATTCCCTGGTGTTGGATTTGCCGAACGGTCTACCTGACTGTTGTTCAAGTATTGATCATACCATTCCATTTCTTCAGCCAGTTTTTTCCCAACTTCTTCATTTACACAACGTTCACCAATGATATGGACACCATCCCGTACTTCCGTTACTTCTGAGAACATGACAGTTGCGCCAGCACTTACTAACATGTCTGCAGCGTATCCTGCAGAAGGATTCGCTGTTACTCCTGAAAAAGCATCGCTTCCACCGCATTGGAGTCCAATACATAAGTCGGATAGAGGTAACTCAACTCGTTTTTTTTGGTTCAATTTTTTCAATTTATTCTCTGCCATTTTCATCATTTCTAAGATAATGGCATCGTGGCCCTTTACATTTTGTAACGTCACCACATTATCAGGATTGTTATATTCCGTATCCAATAACATTTCTAATGTCAGTTTTTCACACCCCAGAGAAATAATCATTGTCTCTCCACCAAAGTTCGGATGTTTCACCATATTTTGCAGCATTCGAATCGGGATGTTTGCTTCAGGTGCATTAATGGCAACACCGCAGCCATATGCATGGTTAATCGCTACAACATCATCTACATTAGGAAACTTTGGAAGTAGTTCTTGTTTAATCTTCTTAACAGCATTATTTAAAATACCTGCTACGCATTGAACCGTTGTGACAATTCCTAATATATTTCGCGTTCCAGCAAATCCTCCGCTTTCGCTCGGAAAACCCATGAACGTCCTTACTGGTGGCTCCGGCAGATCTGTTACTAAATTTGTTGCATACACCATCTCATTTAATGATGGAGGGATTGGAAGTTTCAACATATGTTCATTGATCCAGTCGCCTTTTTGAATCGGATGAACTGCATATCCTAAGGTCACACCGTAACGAGTGATCGATTCACCTTCGGCAATATTGGTTAATGCTATTTTATGTCCTTGGGGAATATCCTGGTTTGTTAGAATATCATCCATGACAACGGTACCGGCTGGAATAGCATTTACCGCAATGGCAACGTTATCATTTTCATTTATTTTTATATAATGATGTCCCACTGTTTTACCTCCTCAACCCTTGTTCTTTCTTTAAAATCATTGTAGTCTTAGGTTATACATAAAGTAAAAGTGATAATTTTTAGATTTCTCTTAGAAAAATTAAGAGTAAGAGAGGGAATTCAGATGGACCTAAAACAGTTGGAATATATGATAAAAATAGCTGAGGAGAACAATATAACTAAAGCCGCCGAAAAACTTTTTATAACTCAATCCGCATTAAATCAGCAGCTACTTAAATTAGAAAAAGAGCTCGGAACTCAACTTTTTGTCCGTTCAAGAACCAATTGGCAACTAACGCAGGCGGGAGAAATTTATGTTGAAAATGCAAAAAATATGGTTCGGATAAAAAAAGATACATACAACCAAATTAACGATCTTTTGGAAATAAAAAAGGGGAAAATTAGGATGGGCTTAACCCCCGAACGTGGTCCTGAAATGTTTGCAAATATCTATCCTGTTTTTTACAAAAAATATCCAAATATAAAGATTGAGCCAATCGAACTAACAGTAAAGCAACAACAGCATGAAATATCAATTGGGAATCTTGATATTGGGTTTTTGACTTTACAAGATTTCCAAAAAACAAAAGATGATTATATTCAAATCAATACGGAAGAAATTATCCTAGCTGTCCCTAGAGCACATCCCCTTGCCCATTTAGGAGGAAAACTTGGTGATCAACTTCCTGAAATGAGTTTAGAACTTTTTAGGAACGATACCTTTGCTTGTATCCATAAAGGATCAACCCTTCGCGAAATTTATGATAACCTGATTGCCGAAGAAGATATAAATCCCGATATCTTATTAGAAACGAGAAGCTGCCACAACTTATATCATTTGGTTGCTGAAGGATTATGTTGTTCCGTGATTCCAATTACCTATGCCGAACATAATCCGAACGTTGCCTATTTTTCAATCAAGCAAAAGCCTGTTTGGCAAATATGTACTTCTTATAAAAAAGGCTCTTATTTAAGTAATCCTGAAAAAGAACTTATTAAAATAGCTAGTCATTATTGGGCTAAAAAATTAAAGCACTAAAGGAAATAGGACACAAAGCGCCTTCATATTCTCAGCTCCCCAATTTGAAAAGAAGCAGGTATTCCAATATCGGAAGCCTGCTTCTTCTTTTTAATCCATTCACGAGACGCACTCCACATACACTACGAAGCCATATTTTGGCCCATATAAATATTTTCCAAACTTCATTAAAACTTTTGATTGTTAACATAATTTTCTCACAACTATCAAATAGAATGAACCCGAATAAATCAAATGGGGGATTTAAATTGAAAAAGGCAATTAAAAATTCAATTGTGAAAGTCATTCTGTTTATATTGAAAGTTGGGCTCGTACTGGGTGCTGGAATGTATAGAACTGCCCTCTCTGCAGAGAAAGCTCAGTTCCAAGCAAAAATTCCTGGAAAAGACAATTTTCCTATTGTTCTCGATTTGGCAAAGCAAGGTTGGCCGAAAAAACTGATCCAGCCAGGGTTAGTCCAAATCTCCAATGGTCACGGACCGATGGGAATCCAGAATATTAGTAACGAAGATTTGTACGTTCAAGTTTCGTTGAAGAATTTCCCTGGGGAGGTTGAGTTAGATATACCTGAAATGGAATATGACAAAGAAACCAATGCATTAATACAGCCACTAAAACCTGAACAGTTTTTTAAAGTCGATCTTGCTGTTGAAATCCCTAAAGAATACCGCAATAAACTTGTAGGTTTTTCTGGAGCGATTCAATTTATCAATCAAAAAGACCAATCATTATTGAGCAGCATTCCCATACATATTGTCAATTCAGATTATGGAGATCCATATAAAAAACTAAACATCAAGCCACAGCCTAGCTTTGGTCAATGGGATGGAAGCAGTAAAAACAAACCTGCTGAAAACTTGAAGAAAAATAAAGAAGGAAAAGATGACGATGGTAAACAAAAAAATGACGAACAAACGAAGGAAGAGAATTGTCATTAGGAGGATATGTTAGATGAAAGGTTTAACGTTTAGAAAAAAGCGTTTAAGTAAAATTCAAAAGCGTTCACGCAGTTTTTTATACCGCCGAGGAGCTTGGTATATTTTTGGACTTATCCTATTTTATGCACCATTTGCCTTATTTAATCGTGGATTAAACATGCTGTTCGGCCAAGGTAAAGAAGGCGATATTCACGGAACCTGCCTCCGTATGCCTATTGGTGATTTGTTAAGTGGAAAAGGCTTGGATTTAATGTCTGTATGGGGAGTGAGTGTCGTGCTCCTATTAGGCTCAGCCTTCCTAATTGGTCCGTTTTTCTGCGGAAGATTATGTGCAGCTGGTGCATTCACCGAATACTTAAGTCGCTTATGGCCCGACAAATGGAAAATTAATTGGTCAAGAATTGTTAATCCAGCACCAGGTTCGTTATGGATTCTTAGCTGGATTTGTAATAGCTCCATTGACAACTGGTTCGGTAAGCTGCGCATTTTGTGGATACGGTTTCTTTGAGCGAATGCTTACGGGCGGTTTTTGGGGTGATGTCGGGGTCATGAGCTCAACTGTTATTTTAACAGGGTTTCTCTGGTTTGGTTTGTTCGGTCTTCTCGCAAAAGGTGGTCGAGGCTATTGTAATTTCATGTGTCCAGTGGGAGCCATTCAAAGCTTTGTACACAGCGTTGGAGTCTTATTTGGTTTTACTTATAAATTAAAATACGATAAAGCGAAATGTGTCAGCTGCTCTTCTTGTGTAAAAGCATGCCCAATGGGTGCACTCAAAAAGACCGAAGATAATAAAATCCAATACAATATTCATCATTGTATTACTTGCCGTCAATGTACCGCTGCCTGCCCAACAAATGCCATTTGCTACGGTAGTGGCGAGCACGGCTGGGATAGTAATGCAGCTGGCCAGTCTCCTATTCAAAAACCTGGTTTTAATGAAGGAGCTTAAATCATGATAAAAAAGTTTTCAAATACAAAGAAAAAACTTACCACCTTGTCAACTGGAATTGGTGCAGCGGGATTAACGGTCGGAACATCTTTAACAGGCTCAGCAAGTTCATTATGCACAGGTACATGCGGAGCATGCGGATTAGGCTGCGGATCAATCGCTGCTATTGCTGCTGCAGGATTTGTCGTTATACTTGGACGCAAGAAACTAAAAAAAGATTCGGCAGATGAGTAATTGCAGTTATATACCATTTAACCTACAAAATTCAAATTACGCATTATTCTATTAATTTATTTAAATAATGTATGGATACCTATACAAGCTTGTACCTCCTTACATATCTTGAAAGTGTAAGGAGGTGAAGAAATAATGTCATCAGCTTGTGAAAGATTAGCTCGAATTATTGGTGGTATGCCTCAAGTCTCAAATGGTGTTTGTGTAGTTTCAAGGCTAAGAGATATTGACGCATCCATTCTAAATAGGAAAACAAGATCTCCATTGGCTTTACCCTTTGCGTTGTCGTTTGAAAACCCTCAAGGCGGGACAACTCTTAATCTAGGTGAAACAGTAATTCTTCAAAAGGAAATTAATCCTTTTATTTCAGCCCTTCGTAAGAGAGGCATAATAGTTACTGCTCTCCACAACCACTGGTTATTTGATGAACCTAGACTAATGTATATTCACTGGGAAAAAATTGATAATCCCTTTGATTTTGCAAGAGATAGTTTTGATGCCGCATTAGATGCAGACTTATTTTAATTTTAGCTCTCAATTAGGGAGCTTTTTTTACATAACACGAATTTAAAAAAAAATATTTAATTTCATCATCTTGTTCCATATACTTATTCAATAACTTTAGTGACTCTCTCTTTCCGTCGGTTTATATCTACTTTAGGAGAAAAACCAAACATGCGGGAATATTCCCGACTGAATTGCGATTGACTTTCGTAGCCCACTCTATACGCGACATAAGCTACATCTGATGACTCAGCTAATAACAAACGCCTAGCTTCCTGCAATCGTAATTGTTTTTGAAACTGAATCGGGCTCATAGCCGTTACCTCTTTAAAATGCCTAAAAAGCGAAGCCGCACTCATATTTGCTATTTCTGCTAAATCCTCTATTTTAAAAGACTTTTCATAGTTATGATTGATATGTTCGATAACGTTTTTAATTCTGAGTGCATTACTACCTTCTAACGCCATTTGCTCCAGTACTTCCCCGTAAGGACCTTGTAGAACCCAATAAAGTATTTCCTTCTTAAATAAAGGAGCAAGCATTGGAATATGTTTTGGTTTGTCCAGCAGACAAGCTAATCTGGTTACTGCATCCAATAAAGTTGGCTCTACTCCGCTAATAAACATCGCACGTTTTGGATTTTTACTCAGTCCCAATCGAATGCCTACAACATCTAATACCTCTAAGATTTCGCTCGATGTAAATTCAATTTTTAATGCCAAATAAGGAAAGTCAGATGAGGCTTCGATAACTTGTCCTGTTACTGGCAAGTCAACGGATGCCACAATGTAATCGCCTGGACCATACCTAAAGCATTCCTCTCCCAGCCATACCTCTTTCTCTCCTTGGACAATAAGGCAAAAAGATGGCTCGTTTACTCTAGAGATGGGCTCGGTAATTACGGATTCGCGGATGAGAAATAATGATGGAATAGAGGTAGGATGTACACCATCGTAACCTGTATAATGCTCAATAAGTTTGCCTAGTTCCTGCTCCTTGTCGATTTTTCCAACCATATCTTATTCTCCTTTTTCCTCATCTTAGTTGGTTCCATTTTACTAGATATTCATTGAGCAAGAAAGTAGTTTGATAGGATTAGGCAAAAACTTGATACGAATGGGTTTAGGGTTAAGTTTATATTTGTGACATAATTAAAAATGCAATAACCAAACTAAATCAAAGTGTAGCAATAGACGAAAGTGAGGAAAAAGATATGGAATATGTGAAGCTGGGTAATACAGGATTGGACGTATCTAAATTTTGTCTTGGCTGTATGAGTTTTGGTGAAGCAGAAAAATGGATTCATCAATGGGTACTTAATGAAGAGCAAAGTCGCTCTATTATAAAAAAAGCACTGGATCTTGGAATCAACTTTTTTGATACCGCAAATGTATATTCTATGGGAAGCAGTGAAGAATTCCTTGGACGTGCTCTAAAAGATTTTGCCAATCGAGATGAAATTGTACTTGCAACGAAAATTCATGGACGTATGCATGAAGGTCCAAATGGTGAGGGTCTTTCTCGAAAATCCATCATGAGTGAAATTGATAAGAGTCTGAAGAGATTGAAAACGGATTATGTAGACCTTTATATCATCCACCGCTGGGACTACAATACCCCTATTGAAGAGACAATGGAAGCATTACATGATGTGGTGAAGGCTGGGAAAGCCAGATATATTGGTGCTTCTGCCATGTATGCATGGCAATTCCAAAAGGCATTATATGTAGCCGAGAAAAATGGATGGACTCGCTTTGTGTCGATGCAGAATCATTACAACCTCATTTACCGTGAAGAAGAGAGAGAAATGCTTCCTCTTTGTAAAGAAGAAAAAATCGGTGTAACTCCATACAGCCCACTTGCATCAGGAAGATTGACTCGTGATTGGTCGGAAACAACGCACCGCTCCGAGACGGACCAAATTCAAAAATCTAAATATGATGCAACTGCTGATGCAGACCGATTAGTTGTAGAACGGGTTGCAGCCATTGCAGAAAAACATGGCGTTCCCCGTATCCATATCGCCCTTGCTTGGTTAATGGGGCAAGAACACGTAACAGCCCCTATTATCGGTGCTACAAAAATATCCCATCTTGAAGGTGCCGTAGGTGCTCTATCAGTGAAGCTAACAGCTGATGAAATTGCGTTCCTCGAAGAACCATATATACCGCATCCAATAATTGGGCATAATTAAATCCTTAAATTATTAATAAAAGAAACCCAATTTTCTTAAAAATGAAGATTGGGTTTCTAAATATCCTTGAGAATTCTTCCCCTTGAACATTGTCTCAAGCACCTGTTACTAATTATGAATTATTAGATAAGAAAGACCGTCCCTGTCCCATTGATTATCGTGTTTTTTCTTGCTTATTTAAAGCCCAAATAACAACCGGAATCAGTAATAATGAGAGCAAAGCACCAGCAATTGAAAGCGTATCATAACTGGAATGAGCAACAACCACGCCAGATATTCCTCCTCCTAATGCACCTGACAAAGCAATTAAAACATCTACAGACCCCTGTGTCTTAGCCCGGGTAGATGGTGAAGTGGCATCGACAATGATTGCAGTACCACTAATTAAACCAAAATTCCAGCCAAGTCCAAGTAAAACAAGTGCCGTTATGAGTACTTCTATTGAATCACCAGATCCCATAGAAGCTAGAATCCCCGAAGCTAGTAGCGTTATAGCAGAAGCAATGGCCATTGCATTTCGACCAATTTTATCAACTAAATAACCTGTGACTAAAGAGGGTAGAAACATCGCACCTACGTGAAGTGCAATAACAAGTCCAACTTCACTCAGATCATGCCCGTGATGTCCCATGTGTATTGGTGTCATTGTCATAATTGCCATCATAACAAATTGAGTCAAAACCATTATGGTACCACCTGCAAAAATACCTCGCTTATTGATAACATTTTCCTCTAGAATTAAATCACTGCTGGTAGTTCTTTGAGCGTCGGATATTCCTTTTGCAACAATTAAGGGATCTGGACGTAATAAAAGGAATAAAACTAAACCGGCAAAAATATACGCTGCAGCTGCTAAGATAAAAGGGCCGGCCAAAGCAGGAATTCCTATAGATCTAGCAAACTCCCCCATTACTCCCACCAGATTTGGGCCTGCAACAGCTCCGAATGTGGTAGAAACCATGGCCATACTAATAGCTCTTGCTCTTTGAGTTGAATTTGCTAGGTCAGTTCCTGCATAGCGTGCTTGCAAATTTGTTGCCGTTCCTGCCCCGTAGATAAATAGCGAAATAAATAATAGTAGAATGCTATTACATAATGCTGAAATGACAACACCAATTGCACCGATACCCCCAGCCAAAAAACCGACTGTAAGTCCGATACGTCTGCCCCAGCTTTGAGAAATTCGTCCTACAAGTAGGGCAGCCCCTGCTGATCCTAAAGTAAATAAAGCCGTCGGAATCCCTGCAAAACTATCAGTACCTAACAGCTCCTGTGCTAGAAGTGCACCTACTGTTACTCCTGCAGCAAGTCCTGCTCCTCCAAAAATTTGGGATATGACAACGACAAATAATGTTCTTTTATATAATTGTTGTTGTTTGTCCGAAGAACGAATATAGGGTTGTAACCAATCTGATTGCGCATCTGACTCTTTTACACTATTTTGTAACATAAGATCCCCACTTTCATAAGCAAATTCTAATAGTTTAATCCTCCCGCATGATTTGCACCATCATAACACGCACAAAAAAACCATACAATACGATAATTGTATGGCGGACAATATTAGGAAAGACAATCAAGCAATTGTTTAAGAATCATCAATCCTTCCTCAAGCTCTTCTATTGTCTCTGGCGCACAGACAGCAACTCTTACAGCCCGCTCCTGGACAACTATTTCCAACTACAAAACGTTCAGCTGCATATACTTGTACCCCTTGCTGTGCAGCTAACATTTCAAATTCAGCTCCTGTAATCTTGCCTGGTAACAGCAACCAACGAAAGATACCTGTATCAACACCTAAACAAGTATAATCTGCTAAATATCGATTTAGTACTTCGTTTCTACGAATGGCTTGCTCCCGATGACCAGTAATTAAATCTTCAAATTGATTCGAAACAATCGTACGAGCTGACAGTTCTGCTAATAACGGTGAAACTGATATATTTAAATTATAAAGGGCCTTCGAGATAGGCTCCTTATATTTGCCCGGCACAGCTACATAAGCTAACCGTAACCCTGGTGCTAATGATTTTGATAAACTCGCAATATAAATTGTCTGCTCAGGTGCAAATGATGCAACTGCTGGCAGTGGTTTGCGGCCAAGGAGATGGTACGTCGCATCTTCAATAATAAACTGATTATACTTTTTCGCAACGGCTGAAATCACTTTGCGATTCTCCACTGACATGAAGCTTGCTGTCGGATTATGATAATCTGGAATCAAGTAAATACCTTTGATATTGTCGTTTTTACACGCATATTCTAACGCGGTTGGACTCATTTCATCGTTCTCTGATTTTATTGGTACTAATTGCACACTAAGCATCTTTGCAACGGTTTTTAAACCTGGATAAGTATGATCATCTACACCGATGCGATCTCCGGGCTGACAAAGACTCGCCAGCGTGGCAGCAATCGCATTTTGACCCCCATTAGCAAATAAAATGTGATCACCTGTTGTTTTAAACCCACCTCTTTGGATTAGCTTAATAGCTGCATCCTTTTGCCAACGGCTTGCTCCAGCACGGCCATAACCAAACCATTTTTCATAATCTGTGTCGTGCAGCATACTTTTTAATTGAAGTAGAAGTGGCTCGTATGAAGCATTGTCTGGAAGTGTTGCTCCCATTTCTATTAAATGCTTCGGCTTTGTATCTTCAAGTAAATATGCATTTGATAACGCATCATACGATACAAATGTGCCACTTCCAACAGATGCACTTATCAAACCCTTTAACTCACAAACTTTAAAGGCTTTAGAAATCGTACTTAAATTTAGGTCTAAAAAATCGGCAAGTTCTCGCTGTGGAGGAAGTTTTGTACCGGGTAAAAGTACTGCGTTTAATATGTCCTGTTGTAATTGATCTGCAAGTACCTGATAAATCGGTTTTTTGGATTTATCAATGGATGGCTTCCAGCTCATCGGATAATTTTCAAAAGAATTTATTGGCATGCTAAGCACCCTTTTTTTCATCCAATTATATTACTATTCTACTTATAAAACTATTGTAATGTAGGACCGATTAGAGATATTCTGGTACAATAAACCACAAATAATTGTAAATAGACATTACAAGAGGTGAATCAATATGTTATGGACTCCATTATTTGAAAACGATGTACCAGTAGCCAACTTCTGCTCTTAGTGGGGTGAGGATGACTACATCTCTCCGTTAGGGGCGATTCGACCTGAACATTAGACGGAGGGTACAAAAATGAAAAAAACCTTATTAGGTTCTTTATACTTAATTTTAGCTTCTAGTATTTGGGGCGGTATGTACGTTGTTGTTAAAGTTGTCGTATCAGTCATACCTCCACTGGAACTTGTATGGCTACGGTATTTAGTGGCTATTATCGCACTTCTCATTATCGGGTTCATCACAAGGCAAAAATGGCAAATCGAAAAACGTTATTTCTTAATCATCATTGCCATTGGGATCATTGGTAACGCGATTTCAATCGTAGCTCAGGAAACTGGTACAATGCTCTCTACGGCACAGATGGGAGCCATAATTACTTCTTCTACACCAGCATTTATGGTTATTTTTGCTCGCTTACTCCTTAATGAACGAATGACGTTAAGAAAAGGAATCTCCGTTTGTTTAGCGACAATTGGAGTTCTTCTCATTGTCGGAATTGGTGATGTCAATATATCCAGTAAACTTGGGGGTATTGCACTACTTATTGCAGCTTTGACTTGGGCACTCATGTCGGTACTCGTGAAGCGCTTGCCAAGTGAATATTCTCAAATTGTAGTAACCACTTATTCCATCTTAGTAGCCTTAATCGTGTTAACGCCTTTTGTTTTGCCACGATTACACGCCATTAATATCTCTCAACTCACTCACCCGACTATTTGGGGAGGAGTCTTGTATTTGGGGATTGTCTCAACGGCATGTGGATTTCTACTTTGGAACCGTGGATTACAGATGCTTAACGCCTCAAGTGGAGGAATATTTTTCTTTTTTCAACCTATGGTTGGAACATTACTTGGATGGCTCATTTTAGGAGAAAGCATTGGTGTAACGTTTTGGATAGGCTCTATCCTAATTTTCGCAGGTGTTTTAATCGTAATTATCGAAAAAAAATAGAAATTAAGAACCCCCTTCATTAGATGAAGAGGGTTTTCTTGTATAACCGCGCTCATAATAATGAATATGGATTAACAGGTAAAAAATGAGTTCTAACCCTTTTGGCTTCGTAAAAAAATCATTGCCTTTATTTTTATTCCAGGTGTTTTACTCCGGTTTCTAATATTTCCATTTGCAAGAGTGTCTGTTCGTCTGTGATGGTTTTATCTTTCCCATTTATGATGGCTTCATATAAATCATCATACACTCTTCCATAATCACCATTGACTGATTTCACTTTTTCTTCGTGGATTGTCCCTTCTTCATCGATATAGGTGAGCACACCATAATGTTTTATTGTATCGATACCGAAATCTTTGTTATCTGGCATATAAAATATTTTCAAATGTTCTTCCTGGCGATCTTTGGTTTCTTTTATAAAGCACCCTTTTTTCCATAGACAACAAAGCTTGGCCTTTCTTTAAGCCTAAAGTAACTGGATTTTACGGAAACTTTTAATGTGCCATAATAAAGATCCAAATCAAAATAATCATTCATTCTTCCCTGACCCAATAATTGTCTTACATCATAATGGATATGATCCGGCTTGCCAAAAAAGCTGATAACCTGATCTATTGTATGACAGCCATGTCCGTACAAATACGACCACATAGGATTAAAAGAATGAACTGATTCCAGGTACCTCGGGACGATAATAGTCAAAATGCATTTCGACTTCCAGCAAGTCTCCTAGTTTCCCTTCTTCAATAACTTTTTGAACCGTTAAAAAATCACTATCGAACCGTCTGTTTTGATACGCCTGAACGATCAAATTCTTCTCCATTGCCAATGCAAATATTTCTTTTGCTTGTTCCGAAGTTTCCATAAAAGGTTTTTCAACTAAACAGTTTTTATTATGTTCCAATACTAGTTTTGCGTATTCATAATGACTATCATGTCTAGTACATACTACAATCAGTTGAATGTCCTTGTCATTTAATAGTTCATCTAAATCAGAGGTATAATGTACTCCTATAATCCTGTCCCAGCTTTCGTGTTGAGGATTCCTTTGAAAAATTGTCTTTACCTTTATATTCTTCCTTTGCAGTACGAATGGCAGATGATATCGATTAGTACTTTTCCCATTTCCAATGAATCCAATAGTAAGCATAGGTACCTCCAAGAATCTTAATTTATATTAATACTAATTTAAATTGTCATTATAATATATTACTAGTCCAAACAATTACTTTTTTAAATAATTCTATCTCCCTTCACGTCCTTTTCTTAGTACTGTGTATTTAGTTCCTTTTTCAACTTTTTAAACACACTCATTAAATCCATTAACTACTTCTAACCTATCACAAAAAAAGGAAAGGTTACGTATGTTTTTAAATTTAATCAGATTGGTTTTGAAAAAACACGTATAAAATATTCAACAAAAATTATTAATTTGTTGAATAAACAACGAAATGTGATTTTTTAACCATTGAAAGCCTCTAGGTTCCTTTTATAATTATAAACAGATGTTGATTAATCTTGAATAGAGGGAACTGGTATTTTGAGTTAAAACACACTTAATTAATGTTGTGGACTTACAGATTAGTCCGAGCATCCCAGCCTACAAGATGATAAACAATCTATACTATTTGGGTTATAGGAGGTTTTTTTATATGATTAACGCTAAAGCACGTGCTGTGTTCAATCCAGAAGGTCCGTTCAAATCGACAACGATTGAGCGCAGAGATTTAGAGCCACATGATGTCCTCATTGAGATTAAATACGCTGGTATTTGCCACTCTGACATACATACAGCTCGTGGTGAGTGGGGTCAAGTAAATTATCCTTTAGTACCAGGACATGAGATCGCAGGAATTATCACACAAGTTGGTTCTGAAGTAACAAAGTTTGCCATTGGTGATCGAGTCGGGGTAGGCTGTATGGTTGATTCCTGTGGAGAATGCGCTCACTGCCATGAGGGAGAGGAGCAGTATTGCCTTAATGGTATGACGGGAACCTATGGAGCTATCGACAAGTACGGCCAATACACACAGGGTGGTTATTCCTCTCATATCGTCGTAACGGAAGGTTTCGTAGTTCGAATCCCAGACAATCTCGAACTTGACGCCGCCGCTCCTCTATTATGTGCAGGCATTACGACTTACTCGCCACTGCGCCATTGGGGCGCTGCTCCGGGCAAAAGGGTAGCTGTTGTTGGATTAGGCGGGCTTGGACACATGGCTGTTAAAATCGCTTATGCTATGGGGGCAGAGGTCACTGTTTTATCCCAAACACTGAAGAAGAAAGAAGACGGGTTAAAGCTTGGTGCAGACCATTATTATGCTACAAGCGATCCGGAGACGTTTAAGAAACTGGCTGGTTCGTTCGACCTTATTGTTAATACAGTGAGCGCGAAGATTGATATTAGTGCCTACCTTTCATTGTTGGCGCTAGATGGTACAATGGTCAACGTCGGCGCTCCAGCGGAGCCGTTGTCAGTAAACGTATTCTCACTTATCGGTCATCGTCGCTCATTTGCTGGATCGATGATTGGTGGAATTCGCGAAACACAGGAAATGCTCGACTTTTGTGCTGAACACAGCATAGCTCCGGAGATCGAGGTTATTTCCGCCAATCAGATTGATGAGGCCTGGGAGCGCGTCTTAGCTTCAGATGTCCGGTACCGTTTTGTAATCGACATCAGTACAATGGTTAATGAATAATAGGTATTTCTAGCAAAATATTAGAGGCACTCCTAGTCGGTGTGCCTCGTTTTGTATTCCCCCACATTTTTTAATTTCATTAAGATAGTATTAACAAAAAAACTGAGTACAGTAAAGACTCAGGTTTTTCATTTCTTAAAATATTAATCGTTAGTCTAGGTTCCTATCTAACAATGCCCCCGTTTGTTCTGCCATATCACGAGCTGTCAAAGGCATTCCATTCTTAAACCACCATTCCACTGCCCCAACCACTGCTGAACCAAAAAATTGAAGAATAACCTCTTCACTTAATCCTCGATTATTTCCTACACTTGTATCCACTTCAGCTTTAAACTCCTGAATGACTAAATCAAGAAAACGACTACGAAAATAGGGTGCACCTTTACTAGCTAACATCGTTGAAAAAAATAAATAATTGCGCTCAAAGTATTCGTACCAAACATAATTTCCTTCTTGAAAAGTCAGCTCTGATGCAGATTGGCATAATTCTCGGAGATTGTCCATATGTTCTTCAATCATCTTATCTAGGAGATCAAATTTATCCGTGTAATGAAGATAAATGGTTCCTCGATTAACATCTGCTCTATCAGCAATATCCTGAATAGTTATATCATCAAAACTTTTTTCAGACATCAGTTCAATAACAGCATTTTTTATAGCTATTTGGCTTTTGGCTATTCTTCTATCTATTTTAGACATTTTATTCACCAGTCTTTCTAAAGATAATCAACAATTATAATCGATTTGTTGAGTAATAGACGAATCGTGTTTATTTAACCATTGATAGTATGAAGGGCTTTTTTATAATTATAAACAGATGTTGATTAATCAATCAATATTAATTTAATACATCTTATTTAGCTAACTTTTGGAATTCTAATACATTAAGGAGGCTGAGCTTTAACAAAGTCTATTTTTTAAAAATTTATTGGAGGGTTTAAAAATGGCAAAACATGAAGAAGTAAAAAATGGCGTTATTTTTCCAGCAGGCGAGAAAAATGAAGCATTTGCACAATTTTTTGTGGGACAAAGTTATCTTAAAGGATTAGTTGCTGACCCTGAAGTGAGTGTTGGCGTGGGGAATGTGACCTTTGAACCAGGTTGCAGAAATAACTGGCATATCCATCGTGAAGGATTTCAAATTTTATTGGTAACTGGCGGCGAAGGTTGGTACCAAGAAGAAGGAAAGCCTGCTCAATTCTTAAAAGCAGGTGATGTTATTGTCACCCATGATGGTGTAAAACACTGGCATGGAGCTACAAATGAGAGCTGGTTTGAACACATTGCAATCACTGCAGGTAAACCAGAGTGGTTGGAACCAGTAATAGATGAGGAATATAACAATTTAAAATAAGAATTTTTGATAAGAATAACCCTGTTATGCAGGGTTTTTTTATCAATCTGATAGAAAGGAATAATAACCTTGGAAAGACCAAATATCACCTGCCACATGCTAACTTCATTAGATGGGAAAATCATTGGCGATTATTTGAAAGAAGAACGTGCCGCTTATTATAGAGATTTCTATGAAAAAATCCATGATCGATACGGATGTAAAGCATGGATGTGTGGGGCAGGGTTACCTTGGAAGAACACTTTACTTTGGGACATCAATTAGATTGAACAAACAGAACAAAAAGCATTTAGGGATTTAAATCTTAAATACATTTATCAAGATAATCGGTCTATGCTATGATTTATATGAAAAAATCTTCATAGAAATTCTCGACAAAAAAGTGAGGGGATTATGAAAAAGGTGATGATATATATTTTTCTTTTTTTCGTTATATTACTAGTTTTCATCTTATTATTTATCAACATAAATCCAGTTTTCGGTGGCAATCCGAGTAAAAAACAAAAAGAGCAATTTAGTCAATTGGACAATTATGTAGGCGGTCAATTTATCAACTCAGAACCAACAAAGTTAAATATGAGTGCAACTGATTATTTCTCCATGCTTAAAGAAAATTTCTCAGGTGCTAAAGATCGCAATCCTGAAGGCACAATTCCTGTTTCCGAAATCAATTGGAACAAAATCAAAAGTGAGGAAGATAGTTTAACTTGGTTTGGTCATTCTGCTTTTTTACTTAGTATCGATAATAAAAAGATACTTGTAGATCCGATGCTAGGTCCAGTTGCTTCACCTGTTTCTTTCGCAGGGAGCAAACGTTACAGTGAAGATATGCTGCATCTTATTGATGAAATGCCGCCGATTGATGCGGTTTTTATTACCCATGATCATTACGACCACTTAGATTATCCATCAATTAAAAAATTAAAGAACAAGGTCGATCATTTCTTCGTTCCTCTTGGTGTAAGTGCACACTTGATTAATTGGGGAGTTAAAAAAGAAAAGATAACCGAATTAAATTGGTGGGATGAAACAGAGTTTCAAGGCTTAACTGTAGCATTCACTCCTTCCAAACACTTTTCTGGAAGAGGACCGTTAAATAGAAATTCCACACTTTGGGGAGGCTGGGTCATTCTTTCTGAAAAGACACGTTTCTATACAAGCGGAGATGGTGGTTATGGCACACATTTTAAGGAAATTGGGAAGAAGTACGGACCATTTGATCTTACTTTAATCGAAGGCGGACAATATGACCGTCGCTGGTCTTGGGTTCATATGACACCTGAACAAGCTGTTCAGGCACATATAGATGTAAATGGTAAGAATATGATGTTAGTTCACTGGGGAGCCTTTACCCTTGCTTTCCATGGTTGGACAGAACCAATAGTACGAGCATTAAAGGCATCAGAAAAATCAGGAGTAAATATGATTGCTCCTAAAATTGGCGAAACAATTCCAGTAGATGGTAAGTTCTCCGTTCCTGCTTCATCTTGGTGGACAAAGTTACAATAATAAAATAGGCTGCCAATACTAATCAGGCAGCCCAATGATTTATTCACACAACGCTTACTGGGGAAATACAGAATGAATCTTTTCTTTAACTTCCTTTAACACACCTTTATATGCTTCTCATCGAGTGAACCAATATTTCCAAATAGTAAATGTTCTACCGGTTCAATCCCAACAAATTCTATGTTTCTCCTCTATTCTAATCTCTAAAAGCTAAAAACTATTGACTTAGAATCAACTGCCCTTTAGAATTTAATTTACCTCAGTTAATTTATTTGCTGTAGTTAACTAATTCAAAGGGGGCTAATAAATGATAAGCAATCTGGTTAAAAAGCTTAAAAATGTAACAATTAAATTGTGGCTGCTTTTTCTATTGCTAGCGCAAACCATCTATATCATCATGCAGACTTATTCCATTCCGAGGATAAGCCATGAGGCTGGTAACCTTTTGTTATTTGATATGAAGCCTTTGGGTTATACTTATGAGTATGCATTTAAATTTCTATCTCAATTATCAGAAAATGGTTATAGCCTTTATAAGTATGTTCAGTTACCGTTGGATATTTTATTTCCTATCCTAAACTGCATAACTGGATTGTCCACATTTATTTTGCTGCTTCGCCTTTATAATAAGGCTAAGAATAGATCAGATATAACTACGCTTTCATCTTTTTCAAAAGCCATCTTATCTCTCCCTTTGATTGCGATGTTATTTGATTACTTGGAGAACATTATGATTTTTTTGATGCTTTCCTATAAATCGGCAGTTCCAAAAATTATTGTATATGCTGCAGATATTTTTACGATCATAAAAAGCATGTCGACTTCAATATTTTATTTAATAACGATCCTTATTTTTATCATTTGCTGTGCAACCTGGATTAGAAATAGAACAAAGAAGGAGAAAATTAAGTGGAAAGTTTCGGAATTAGAGAAAAAAAGGCGGCACTATTGAAGGTATCGATACTTGAAGAAATGCTTCGTCTGCTGAAAATAAAAAATCTCAATGATCTTACCATTGATGAATTGTGTGCGAACATCAATACGACGAAAGTGACTTTTTTTAAATACTTTAAGTACAAGGAACAGGTTTTAGATTACTTTGTATGTAAGTGGCTTTATGACAGAAGCTTCAATATCCACTGCAAAAAGTATAAAGGTGCAGATGGATTGTATCAGATATTTCAATCCATCTGTGAAGATCCTGTTATTGGTAAAAAAATCATGGTTTCACTCATCCATTATTACAGTAAACTTACCGAGAAACCAGTCGCTATTGAACTATCACCTTATGAATATTACTTGTTTAATAAAGAAGCATTTGATCAAAAAGTAAAGCCACTCAACTTGCAGCAGGTTTTTACCTACTGTCTTTCAGATATAACTTCTATTCATCCTTCTCGATATAATGAAGTAGTCTATCAATTAATCGCGTTAATGTATGGAGTTCCAATTCAAACACATATTATGGAACTTAATGATATGTATCCTTTTTACGAAATAGGTATCAAAAGTATTTTAGGCGAAATTTCTTAAATAATGCACCTATTCATAGTTGAAATCACTATAGTTAAAGATGGCTTATCAACAAATCAAAAAAGTTAAAGACCCATGACAATTTTGCCATGGGTTTCTATGCTGGTGGTGAAAACTTTATTCCTCCCAATATTTAACTTCAAACCAACTAAAAGTCTGCAACAGCACTGACTTTAACAGCACTTACTTTAAATCCCGGCATTTTGCATGTAGGGTCTAATTCTTTTGACACGAGGCGATTGACATTTTGGGTACCGTCCCAATGAAACGGGACAAAAACCGTGTCTTGGCGAATCGCTGCCGACCATTTGCTTCTGACTACAATGCTTCCTCGTCTAGATTCAATCTTCACTAAAGAATGGTCTTGAATTTCGTATTTCAGTGCTGTTGTTGGGTGAATTTCCATAAATGATTCGTTATTTCTTGCTGTTAATGACGGACTTTTTCTTGTTTGTACACCTGTTAAATAATGGGACATAACCCTACCTGTCGTCAAATAGAGCGGAAACTCTTCATCCGGTTGTTCTTTCGGAACAACTGGGTTATTCGGTACAGCAATCATAGACGCCTTCCCATCAGGATGCGCAAAGGATGTTTCAAATAATCGTTTTGTCCCTTTATGGTCAATATCAGGGCACGGCCACAAGATGCCGCCCTCATTCCTTAAGCGGTCATAAGTAATTCCGTAGTAGTCAGCCACTCCACCGCGGCTCGCTTCCCTTAATTCTTCAAAAATCTCTTCCGCAGAAGAAAAGGAAAAATACTTCTCTTTTCCAAGAACACCGGCAATGTCACAAATAATTTGCCAGTCATGCTTTGCCTCGCCCGGACTCGGATAGCTTGCTTCCCGCAGCGTTACTCGCCCTTCCAGATTGGTCATCGTCCCCTCATCTTCTAAATAAGATGTAGTCGGTAAAATAAGATTTGCTAGTTTTGCAGTTTCAGAAACAAATAAATCAACTGCAACAAAAAACTTCAATTTTTTCAATGCCTCCTTGACGAAATTCGCATTCGGATTTGAAACGACGGGATTAGAACACATTAACAGCATCCCAGTAATCTCGCCTTCATGAACTTTCTCCATAATTTCGTATGCTGATACTCCTTTTCCCGGCAGCTCGTCTTCGCTGATTCCCCACAACCGGCAATATACTCCCGATGTTCTTTGTTTTCAATCGAGCGATAGCCTGGAAGCTGATCTGCCTTTTGGCCGTGCTCGCGAGCTCCCTGGCCATTCCCCTGACCAGTGATTGCTCCATAACCTGAGTAAGGTTTCCCGATTTTACCTGTAGCAATAAGAATATTCAGAAAATTCCGCACAGCTGCTGATCCATCAGTTTGTTGTTCCACTCCCCTGGCTGTAAAAATCATACCCGGTTTCCTCACGGCCGAACACCGTGGCCGCTTTGCGAATCTGCTCGACTGGAATACTGGTTACTCGAGCGATTTCTTCTAAGTTCAATGTATCCACATGCTCCTTCACTTCCTCAAAGCCATTCGCTCTTTCTTCAATAAAAGCTTCATCGATTAAGTTTTCTTCAATCATGACTTTTAACAGTCCATTTGCTAAAGCCGCATCCGTTCCAGGTTTTACTTTTAAGTGTAAATCCGCGATTTTCGTCGTAGCCGTTTCCCAGGGGTCAATGGCGATAATATACGCCCCATTTTTCTTCGCTTTCTTAAAATATGGCATAATGGTAGGCTGGCATTCAGCAATGTTCGTCCCAGCTAAAATAATACACCGTGTAAGTGGAATTTCTGTTAAGGAGTTCGTCATTCCCAGGTCCATCCCGAATGTTTGGATTGCTGCTGAGGCAGCTGCAGACATACATAAACGCCCGTTATAATCTATGTTTTTTGTTTTTAAAGCCACGCGTGCAAATTTGCCTAGTAAATACGCCTCTTCGTTCGTAATCGAGGCACTTCCGTAAACTGCCAATGCATTCATACCATCCTTAGATTGAATATTGCTGAAATTCTCTTTTATATGATTCAATGCTTCTTCCCAGGAAATACGAACAAATTCACCATTCACCTTCAATAACGGATACTTGATTCTTTCACCATGCAAAGCATGCTGATGTGCGTTCAACCCCTTAATACATAAACGCCCCTCGGAAGTTGGATTGTCCTTCCCAATTATCTTGTATTTATTCCTTGAGACAATCGATTGTTCAACCAATTCCATCTTACATTGCATACTACAATATGGACATTGCGTATCATACGCTTTTTCCGACTGAACTTCCTGCTGTTTTTTCCGAAAGTAATTTAATAACAACTCAGTCAATATATCTCATCCCTTCCGCTCGTTGATAGTGAGTAATGATTGCTATACCGTGGATACGAATTATTATCCCATAAACTTCACCTAATAAAATTATTTACGTCAGATTTTCTTACACCATTTGTGACAAAACTCACAACAACAGACTATCCTTTAACCAAGCACAGAAACAAATCTTTACACTTGCGCAATTCCTAACAAGCAAAAAATTATTTGTTAAAAAGGAGAGAAAATGATGAAAATATCCGATCTTAAAAAAAGCGGTCATGCACCGTCTCTATTCGCCTCGTTTTTATACTTTGATGTCAGCTTTATGATTTGGGTTTTATTAGGAGCTCTAGGTGTCTATATTACCAAAGATTTCGGCCTGTCACCCGCAGAAAAAGGCTTGATTGTTGCCGTTCCTATTCTTGGCGGCTCATTCTTCCGTCTTATCCTCGGCGTCTTAACTGACCGAATCGGGCCTCGAAAAACAGCCATTGGCGGGATGATTGTCACGATGCTTCCACTTGCATGGGGATGGTTATTCGGACAGACACTTACAGAGCTTTACTTCATTGCAATTTTACTTGGTGTAGCAGGTGCAAGTTTTGCTGCAGCATTGCCGATGGCGAGCCGCTGGTATCCACCGCATTTACAAGGATTAGCAATGGGAATTGCAGGTGCAGGTAATAGTGGAACATTATTTGCAACTTTATTTGGACCGCGTCTTGCAGAGCATGTCAGCTGGCATGGCGTGATGGGATTAGCTCTTATTCCACTTTTAATTGTTTTTACTATTTATGTACTTATTGCGAAAGATGCCCCTTCACAGCCTGCAGCAAAACCGATCATCGAATATTTTAAGGTCTTTAAACTAAAAGATACATGGTACTTCTGTTTACTTTATGGTGTCACTTTCGGTGGTTTTGTTGGTTTAGCCAGCTTTTTAAGTATCTTTTTTGTTGATCAATATGATTTATCAAAAGTAAGAGCAGGAGATTTCGTAACTCTGTGCGTGGCAGCAGGAAGCTTTTTCCGTCCTGTAGGCGGATTCATCGCCGATAAAATCGGCGGCGTTCGACTACTCACCTTTTTGTTTATTGGTGTTGCACTCAGTATGTTTGGTGTAAGCCAACTTCCATCTATAACGATGGTAACAGCCTTATTATTCATCGGAATGATGTGCCTTGGGATGGGAAATGGAGCAGTTTTCCAATTAGTACCACAGAGATTCCAAAATGAAATTGGAATGATTACCGGAATTGTAGGAGCGGCCGGTGGTGTCGGTGGATTTTTCGTACCAAATATACTTGGAACACTTAAACAAGTGACCGGAAGCTACGCTACAGGGTTTATGGTTTATGCAGGAATTGGTTTGGCAGCACTTTTCGTCTTGATGATTGCCCAAATTTCTTGGCGGAAAGCTTGGTCGTCAAAGGAAGCAACTGTAAAAATTTAATCTATTTTGGATCCAAATAAAGAAATGGTCTTTCACTTCACTTGTAATTCAACGAAGATGAAAGGCCGTTTTCTTAAATCTTCTCCCCCTACTTACCACTTGCTTACTCATTTCTCGAACCTTAAAAACCAATTAAAAAACATCTCAAAAATAGGTGTAGCGAAAGAAATCATTTTTGAGGATATTACATTCTGAGAAAAGTTTGTGAGGTATTCTTACATAACAAGTCACGTATTCAACAAACCATGTTATAGTTTAGTGAGTTTACTTTACTTAAACAACGTGCCAATAGGAGGAATCGCCGAATGGAAAAAAAGAAGTTGATACTCGTAGGGAATGGAATGGCTGGTGTTAGAGCCATTGAAGAAATATTGAATATTTCTAAGGAAAAATTCGAGATTACGATTTTCGGAAGCGAGCCACATCCGAATTATAATAGAATTTTATTATCCAAGGTGTTGCAAGGCGACACAAAAGTCGTGGATATCACACTAAATGATTGGAATTGGTACAAAGAAAACAATATTCAATTGTATACAGGGGAAACAGTAATAAAGATTGATTCCGATAAAAAATTGGTCGTGACCGATTCAGGCAGAATAGAGCCGTATGATGAACTAATTTTGGCAACAGGATCTAATCCGTTTATCCTTCCGATTCCGGGAGCGGATAAAAAAGGAGTAACAGCCTTCCGTGATATTAAAGATACGGACGAAATGCTTGCTGCTTCAAGAAAATATAAAAAGGCCGCCGTTATCGGAGGCGGACTGCTTGGATTAGAAGCGGCAAGAGGCCTTTTAAATCTGGGAATGGATGTTTCAGTCATCCACCTTTCTCCCAACTTAATGGAACGACAATTGGATCCGACAGCAGGTAAGCTATTGCAAACAGAATTAGAGAATCAAGGGATGAAATTTTTATTAAAAAAACAAACTCAGGAAATCTTTGGTGAAGATCGCGTCGAAGGATTAAGGTTTAGCGACGGTACCGAATTGGAAGTCGACTTAGTGGTCATGGCGGTTGGAATCAAACCAAATATCGACTTAGCAAAAGGTAGTAGTCTTTCTGTTAATCGCGGAATTGTTGTCAACGACTATTTGCAAACAGATGTCCCAAATATATACGCAGTTGGAGAATGTGCTGAACATAATGGAATCGCCTACGGATTAGTTGCCCCTCTGTACGAACAAGGAAAAGTATTAGCGAAGGCAATCTGTGGTGTAGAAACAAAGCCGTACCAGGGATCAGTTTTATCCACTCAACTGAAAGTATTCAGGTGTAGAAGTATTCTCTGCCGGTGACTTCACAGAAGGTGAAAACAAAAAGGCAATCAAGGTGTTCGATGAACAAGATGGAATTTATAAAAAAGTAGTATTGCGAGAGAATCAAATTGTCGGAGCTGTACTATTCGGTGACAGTAGTGATAGCAACCGCTTGTACTCCTTGATCCAAAAGCAAGCAGATATATCGGATACAGAGAAAGTATCCATTTTGAAGCCGATTGGTGAAGCGTCAAGCATCAGTTTAGTTGCCGGCATGACAGATGATGAAATCATTTGCGGCTGTAACGGAGTGTCAAAGGGAACCGTTGTCCAGGCAATCCAACAACAAGGTTGCTGCTCAGTCGATGAAATAAAAGCCTGTACAAGTGCTTCCCGTTCTTGTGGTGGATGTAAACCGCTTGTAGCGGAATTGTTACAGCATACGTTAGGAGCGGAATTTGATGCAAATTCTCAAAAAGAAGCAATCTGCGATTGTACAACATTATCAAGGGATGAAGTGGTGGAAGAAATAAGAGCAAAAGGATTGACTCATATAAGAGAAGTCATGAACGTCCTTGGCTGGAGCACAGAAGAAGGCTGTTCCAAATGCCGACCAGCTCTAAACTACTACTTGGGAATGGTCAATCCAACGAAATATAAAGATGAAAAAGAATCCCGTTTGGTAAACGAACGGATGCATGCGAACATTCAAAAGGATGGCACATACTCAGTTGTACCAGCTATGTACGGCGGAGTGACCAATTCTCAAGACTTGAGAAAAATTGCAGATGTGGTGGATAAATATGAGATTCCTTTAGTTAAATTAACAGGCGGCCAACGTATTGACCTGTTCGGTGTCAAAAAAGAAGACCTGCCAAAAGTGTGGGAAGATCTCGATATGCCTTCCAGGGTATGCGTATGGAAAATCCCTCCGCACTGTTAAAACCTGTGTTGGTGAACAGTTCTGCCGCTTTGGCACGCAGGATTCAATGGCTCTTGGAATCGCATTGGAAAAGAAATTTCAAGGTCTTCAAACACCTCACAAGGTAAAAATGGCAGTATCCGCCTGTCCTAGAAGCTGTGCCGAATCCGGCTTTAAAGATATTGGATTTATTGGTATTGACGGTGGCTGGGAAATTTATATCGGCGGTAACGGCGGAACTCATGTACGCGGAGGAGATTTGTTATACAAGGTAAAAACGAACGAAGAAGTAATGGAAATTACAGGTGCATATTTGCAGTATTACCGCGAAACCGCCAACTACTTGGAACGTACGTCTGCTTGGATTGAGCGTGTTAGTTTAGCACACGTGCAATCGATATTGGAGGATACGGATAAGCGGAAAGAATTGAACGCTCGTATGGAAGAAACGTTATCCATTTTCAAAGATCCATGGAGAGAGATTATTAATGACAATAAAAAGAAAAAAGACTTATTTGATAGTGTAGTAATGTCTTAAATCTAAGGATTATTCAAAGGAGGAGATGACAGCGTGGTAAATAAAAGCTTAGCAGCATTAAAATTATTAGTTGGTACTGTTCATGAATTACCGGATCGTTTAGGAAAAACAGTGCGTGTCGGTGATAAAGAAATCGCCGTATTTAAACTTTCAGGTGGAAGCATCCGCGCGGTTGAAAACCGCTGTCCGCATAAAGGCGGAGTATTGGCAGAGGGAGTTGTGAGTGGAGATTTTGTTTTCTGTCCGATGCATGATTGGAAGATCTGCCTAGATAATGGAATGGTTCAAGAGCCGGATACGGGATGTGTCAAAACCTATAAAACATCTATAGAAGGCGATGAGATTTTTCTCCTTATTGATGGTTAGAAAGCAAAGAGGATATACAGCCGATCCAATCACCGGATTATCTGTATATCCTCTTTTTTACTTTTTGAAGATTTCAGCTCTTTTATGATTTCATTGCTTCCAATTCTTCTTTGCTAGGACCATATACGCCTGGAACTTTCAAGTCAGCTTGTCTCATAAGGACAGTCAATTGTCCGCGATGATGAGCCTGATGTTGAATTAGCAGACGGAAAACAGCTTGAAATGGCATTTCCCTACCAAATAAATTCACCATTTTATTGAAGTTTTCATCTGAAACCTGTTCAGAAAATGCTTGTGCTAACCGTTGACTTACTGTTTTGTAAGTCTCGCTGATTTCAGTAGCTGATTTCGGCGCCTCTTTTTTAAGATCAGGAGTCTCAAATTTTAATCCTACCTGTGATGGAAAGAAGTAAGCTGCACCAGCAATGTGCCAAGCCAGGCTTCCAATACTATATAATCCTGGGAAAACTTCCTGATTCAACGATTCATCCGTTAATACATCCAGTATTTTTTGGGTAACTGCTGCTTCTTGTTTCCATTCGTTTAAGAAATCATTCACTGATGTAAACATCCTAGTTCCTCCTTAAATTGCAAATCCTTAGTTTTAGTCAATTAGGTTCAGTTTAATTGACTGTAACTATAATAACAAGTTTCACTAATCCTTTGATAAATTGCAATTGAAAATATCCTTACTTTGTTTATTCTTTTTATAAAGTAAGGCAGATAAAACCAATTGACAAAAACAAAATAAAATTACCAATGAGGTTTTTTATAGGTATATCCACATTTATACTTCCTATGGGTCCGCCCAGGATTTATTTAGTGACATCGAATAATTATAGTACATATCCATCTCTAGATTTTCGAAAACAATAAGCTTTATTTTTCCCATGGTCTCATTTGTTTCCTTTTCAGAAAACTCTTCTATTGAACAGCTATTTTTTGTATGATATGCTCAAAGAAATAAGAATATAATAGTGCGGTAACTGACGGCAATTGTGGATTTAACCACATGGAAACCGCATTTATATTAGTCGGGTCGTCTGGGCAGAGATAGGGATTATATCCTTATCTCTTTTTATATTTAAGGAGGGTTTTCAATGGAAAAGATAATATTAGATGGTAGGATTGTTGCAAAACATATCACAGAAAATTTAATTGGTCGAGTCAAAGATTTGAAAGAAAGAGGAGTTACTCCCTGTCTAGCTACAATATTAGTAGGTGACGATCCTTCGTCAGAAACCTATGTGAAGATGAAAGGAAATGCTTGTGAAAGAATTGGAATAAAATCGTTACGAATTCATCTACCAAAAGAAACTCAAACAGTTGACCTTTTAAAGGTAATCGAAGAATTAAATCAAGATAACTCAGTGCATGGAATACTCCTTCAACATCCCGTACCTTCACATATTGACGAGCGAAAAGCGTTCGAATCTATTGATATTGCGAAGGATGTGGACGGAGTGACAAGTATCGGTTTTGGTCAAACTGCCTTCGGTTTTGGGAAATTCCCTTCCTGTACCCCTGCAGCCATCATGGAAATCATTAAATATTACAAAATATCGATTACTGGAAAACATGCTGTTGTTGTCGGTAGGAGCCCTATTTTAGGTAAACCAGTTTCAGCACTACTTTTAAATGCAAATGCAACAGTTACCACTTGTCATTCTCACACTGTAAATTTATCAGAGTTATTAAAGCAGGCTGATATAGTTGTAGCTGCGATAGGGAAACCGAACTTTATTAAAGGTAGCTGGATTAAAGACGGAGCAATTGTCCTTGATGCAGGCTATAAAAAGGGAAATGTTGGTGATGTTGATTATATGGAGTGTTTCGAAAAAGCAGGAGCCATTACACCAGTCCCTGGAGGTGTTGGCCCAGTAACTATTTCTATGTTGTTAAAACATACGGTTATTTCAGCCGAAACTTCAATACCACAATCTCATTAATAAAAGGAAGAGTCGGATTTAAAAGACCGACTCTTTTTCCTTATTTGAAATATTCCCCAAAAGCAGATGCCTTTTTTAGCTTAAGAAAAGCGCTCTTATAATGAATAAAGATTTTTTGTTTATTTGTTGGTTGTGATTAAGACTATGTACTTAATTACGCTAAAACCTAGGATTTGACCCGATTACGACAGTAGCGTCCAGTTCCTCATCCCTAGTCAATTTTGCGGTTAACCCAGCACCTGAAAAGATTTCAAAGGTCTGAGGTGCCTGTATTCTGCTCGTCTCTATCAAAAGATGTCCTCCAGGTGCTAGCCAGAGAAATGCTTCTTCTACTACTCTTCGCTGAATGTCAAGTCCATCCTCTCCGCCATCAAGCGCCACCTTCGGTTCATATAGGCGAGCCTCCTGTGGGAGCAACTTGATTGACTCGGTAGGAACGTAAGGTACATTCGCAACTAGGATGTTCACATGGCCTTTAAGCGAGTGGGGCAGAGCTTTATACAAGTCACCTTCAAAAACATGGCCACCGAAATCAGTCACGTTGCGTCCAGCGCATTGTACTGAGACAGGATCAATGTCAACAGAGTATAATTCAACTCGTCCTAAAGCTGCCGCCAGTGCTACACCCACAGCACCGGACCCGCAACATAGGTCAACGACGATATCATCAGTGCATAACAAGGCTTCTGCCTGGCGAACAAGAAACTCGGTACGTTGGCGAGGCACGAAAACGCCTTGCTCCACTTCTATCCGCAAACCACAGAACTCTGCATAACCTACAACATATTCAAGAGGTAAACCATCGGCACGCATTTCTACCATTTTCTTAAGGTCCTCTAGCGTTTGTGCCTCTGAGATAAGTAACCGGGTCTCATCTTCAGCGTAAACACAACCAGCGCTTCGAAGCCTGTTAATTATCCATTTTTCCGTAACATTTTCCAAAAAGAAATTACATTTTCCCCCTATTTATCTCACCACTTTTGCTAAGCTTATTTATAAAATTGTATTCTTTAAAAGCCGGAGATATCCCTCTATCCATCCCACTCTGAGGAATATTTCCTTTGCATACGAGAATATTAAAAAATGCAAATAAATTTAGTTCAAAAATTATTTCATTTCACCGATTTAAGAATACATCAACTGATAAGTTTAACAAAGCCTATTATTAACTTTGTAATAGAGGGAAAAACTATGAATGAGACTTTACAAATAATAATTAGAACGATTATTGCATTTTTCTTGATAATGATTATTGCTCGTAAACTTGGAAAACAAACCATCTCCCAAATGACTTACCATGATTTTGTTGCTGCAATAACATTAGGTTCACTTACTGCTAATTTAGCTTTTAACATTAATTTAAAATCTTGGCAGATTACAGCATCTTTAATAACGTATAGTGGTATTGGTTATCTTCTTACTTGGATTACCTTAAATAGCCGTAAAGCAAGAAAATTTCTCTCTGGAAAACCCACGGTTATCATTGAAAATGGAAAAATACTGGAACAAAATTTAAAGAAAATTAAATTGAACCTGGATACTTTAAATCAAGAATTAAGGGAAAAGAATATATTTGATATTGAAGAAGTTCAGTACGCAGTACTTGAGCTGAATGGAAGAGTTTCGGTATTACTTAAGTCAGAATATCTTCCAGTCACCCGGAAAGATTTAAAAATTTTCTCAACTAGTAAAGCGTCTTTTCCTGTGGAACTAATAATGGATGGTAAAATAATTAAAAAAAATTTAAAACAAAATGAACTAACTGATGAATGGCTTTACAAAGAACTATATAAGCGGGGATTGACTTTAGAACAAGTATGTTATGCTGTTAAAAGTACGAATGGTGACATTTTTCTCGATCTATATAAAGACGGTATTCAACAACCGATAGATAAAGAATGATTGATAAAGAATGATTGATAAAGAAGGTAATGTCCAGTACAGATAAATTTGGTTCACTTATAAGGAATGAAAAACATAGTAAAACCTCTAAAAATCCGTCTGCTGAAAAATAAAAAGCCGCCAAGAATGGCAGCCTGGAGATTAATATCAGTATCAGTTAATTTAATAGATTTAAAATAATCATTAGCAGTATAGTTAATGTAATGAAACCAATCATAAAGTATCCAATGTATTTTATTGGTTTTGGCAATTTATTCACATCAGTTTTAGCGAGATTAGCAGCATTGCCTTCAATCTTGTTGAAATGGTCAATTACATCATTAAAAGGTTTGTTTTCATCTTTCATTCAACCACCCCTTAACTAAATTTTAGCATACTTAGTCTTCTGATATTGAAATTATTTGTATAAAAATATTAATACTATCTAGTTTTGGTTAAGTAGGTTTATTCACAAACTATCTATATTATCAGCAGTAAATTTCAGAGCCACTTTTTAAGGCTGTGGCCGCCTTTGCAATTACTCTGTTATTCCCTAATTTCGATTCAGCTACCCTGGAGTTTCCAGAGATGATTATAATCCCATTTCTTATTCCCCTAAATTATGTCGGGATTCCACTATTGATACTAACTGTAAGTTCTATTCGAAAAATAAGTAAGTAAAACCTAATATCTGACAAAAATGTTTGATATCAGGTTATTTTATCTAATTACATAATCAACTATCTTTACCTCGTAATTTAAAAGGCTACTGGATGGTTTTGTTGATGGGGATGATTACACCCTGGAAAAGGATGAATATCTTGAATCATGTTGTAGTTATAATGCTTAAGAGCAAATTGAGACTGATATAAATACTCCATGACGTACACGCTACCACCATATGCATCACATAAGACCCCTGAAGTTCCAGTACCATCAATAAACGAAATTCCTACAGGCTGACCTAATAAGTATCCAATTTTTTGCTGCCAAGGCATGAAATTCCCCCCTTACGGCTCAAAAATAAATACTAAATTACTCAAGCAGTACAAAAAACATTTCGGGATCTAAAACCCAGGATCGATTATTTCCTGTATATTTCCAGTATAAAACGATTGATCCTAGCTGGTCAGCATGTGATGTTCCTGCTATATCATGCTGCGCTTCTAGCTTATATGGCACACTTCCGTCTATTTTAATCGGATACAGCTGGGGTAGATCAATGACAAACCCTTCTAGAGGTTTGATAAGCTTACCATCCTTGTCATAAACGGTGCCTTCATAAACTTTTTTTCTGGAACTTATATCCAATGTATAAGATTGATTAAGTTTTTCACTTTTAACAAGTACTCGATAATTATCCATATAGATCACTTCAAATCCCAATGTATCCGAAAGTGTCATAAACTGCTCCGGTCCAAGTATATATTCTGCATGGTTATCAAGAAATGATATGACATAGTAATAGGTTAGTCCCCCGCTTCCGCCCACAGGCAGATTGACCATCATTTCATTTCTATTTGAATTAGTAAAGCTGCCAAGAATCAGCCATGGAGTATAGGCCATACTGTATTTGGGATCCAATGGAATCACATACCACAACATTGTCTTACCGTCCTGGACGGCAACTTTTATATGCTCATAAAAAGGATTCTCTGTCTTTTCACCTACTAGGTAAATAAGATCTGGTATATTGTCGCCATTTACATCTCCTATTTGTTTATCAAGTATATGCGTATTCTGTCTAATTCCTGAATGAACAGATTGATTCCTATAAGGATTCGTGTATGGATGGGTAAAATAGTTCAACGTCAGACCTCCTTAAATTTATTTTGTTTTCAGGTAGTATATGAAGGTCATGACAATTAGGAACGAAGTACTATCGTTTATTTCATTACCCATAACCCGAGTTAACAAAGGCTGAACTATATTTGTCTCTGTAGTTCATGAAAATAAAATAAGAGCCTTCCCACTCAGGAAAGGCCCCCTACTCACTGTTACATATTATTTATCTCTTCTTTCAAGTTGTGAACAGCACTCCACATAACTAATTTCAAATAATTTTTATCAATCCAGCGTTTTGATTTTACGCAACGTTTGCCTGTTTAGTGGAATTAATGTAATCATTTGCTTTTTCTTCATCAAATTCACCTTCCCACTTTGACATGACAATCGTCGCTAAAGAATTCCCCAATACATTAACCGCTGTTCGTATCATGTCTAAAATGCGATCAATACCGGCGATAAATGCCACACCTTCTATTGGCAATCCCATCGAACCCAGTGTTGTTAAAACGACAACGAATGATGCACCCGGAACACCGGCCATTCCTTTTGAAGTTAACATTAGTACCATTAACAAGGTTATTTGTTGAGTCAACGATAGATTAATCCCATACATTTGGGCAACAAAAAGTGAAGCAAGTGCTTGATAGATGGATGAACCGTCTAAATTAAACGTGTAACCTGTTGGAATAACGAAAGAAGTAATCGATTTCGGACAACCGAACTTCTCCATTTTATCCATTAGCCTTGGTAAAACTGCTTCTGAACTCGCAGTTGTAAAAGCCAATATTAGTTCGTCTTTTAACACTTTCATTAAAACAAAAATACTTGTACCAGACATTTTTGCAATTAATCCTAGAACCACGAACACAAAAATTATCATTGTTACATACACAGCCACTACTAATTTCCCTAAAGGGACTAGTGATGCTATCCCAAATTTAGCAACAGTCACTCCTATCAGCGCAAACACACCAAATGGTGCGAACTTCATCACTTGATTTGTCACCCAAAACATCGCATCCAATACACCTTCAAAAAACCCTAGGACAGGTTTTCCTTTATCCCCTATCGCCGCGATTCCTAGTCCAAAAAATACTGAAAAGAAAATGATTGGCAACAAATCCCCTTGAGCCATGGATTCAAATATATTTTTCGGCACAATATGGACAATCGTTTCCGCAAATCCATGACTTTCAGCTGTTTGCGTTGTCGCCTCGTATTTTGAAATATCGCTCTTTTCAAGATTACTGGTATCTAAACCAGAGCCCGGATGGAACAAGTTTGCCGAAAGCAGTCCAATCGCAATCGCAATGGTCGTGACAATTTCAAAATAAAGAAGCGTCTTTCCCCCTAATTTCCCTAGCTTTTTAATATCGCCAACTCCCGCTACTGAAACCACTAATGCAGCGATGACAATCGGGACCACAATCATTTTGATTAAACGAATAAAAATATCGCCAATCGGAGCGATAATGGCCATGACTGTTTCATTACCATGAAATAAAGCACCAATAACAATACCGAGTACAAGTGCAACAAAAATTTGCGAAGCAAGACCAAACTTCTTCATTAAAACCCTCCTTAAATTAGTAGCCCTTTGTTGTCGCTTTTTCTATAGTGTTATTCTTAGTTTTAACTACGACCTACAAAAAACTACTAAAACCTACAACTTAAAAATGAAAATGTACTAAAATTGTTCATTTTCACCTAATTATGTTCACAAGGAAATCCATAAAACGTTATATGCTTAACTTGTGATACAGTGTATAGTAACCTAACTATACGAGGTTTAACTGTATTGCTTATGGGAAGTATAGTAATAATTTCTCTTGTAGAGATAAAAGGAGAGATGAAAATGTCCTATATCGTTAATTTTAAAAATGTTTCTACTGTTGGTTTAGAGTCTTCACCAGTTGCAGAAGCGCTAGCTGGTTTACGTGCTAATGAAGCCCGTTACTTTATGAACAAATACAAGCATGAATTTACCGTTGTGCCTGCTAACGAAAGCCAAGAGACCCTTGATTATGTGAACCAAATTTTAAAGAAAGAACGTAATCTTGAGTTTGCAGCCAAACCTTTAGAAACGTCCCGTTTCCAAGTAGAAAATATCAAATGGGCCTTCGTCTTATATGAAGATGGTCTTGAAGTCAACGTCTTGTATACGGTTGATGGCCCTAAGCCAAAACGGGCCGTTGGTTTTAAGCTTTCTGAAGGGATGGAGGTACCAAAGGAGCTAGAAGGAAAGTTTAAGTTTGCTAAGCAGAAGTCTACTCTAGCGGGAATCATTCGGGGCTCTTTTTTTGTCATTAAAGGAGAATATTAAAGTAAATAAAAGCCCATCCAAAGGAATTTAGCCATTTTAAGTTTTTGTTATACTTTTTCTACATTTGAAAATCCTGATTGAACAATAAATTAAACTCAGTTCGCTCAGGACTGAAATAGTAAACAGCACTTCTCAATTAATTAGAGAGGGCTGTTTATTATATTCAAGTATTTTTGCCATATCTATATAAGTATCGTAAAAGTGTTTTTCCAATTCCATTACCTCTTGGATTTCCTCCTTGTAGAGTCCCCATTCCCAATAATGCTTCATTTGAAAATATCCCAAAGGAAATTGGTACTCGTTAAGAATTTACCAGCAGATATTACCATCACTATTCTGTTTTGTTAAAACAAATAATGATAAAAAACTAACTACTGAAAGAAGGATTTATTTGAGGAAGCTCATTTTGCTCTCTCTCGTTTGCATTTTTTTCCTTTCCGCAATGGCGAAACCGAAGGAAATCGTTCCTTTTTTACAACCAGTCGAAAAAGATCTATACCAACATACTAATGTTCCAGTATTATTGCCCACCTATTGGAAGAAACAAAAAGGGAAGACGAATCATACCTCTGTATATGTTGATACGGAAGAAAATTGGTACTGTATTTATATTGAGACTACAGATAAACCTTACCCAGCTAATAAACTGGCATTTGATCATACACCTGAATCAAGTCGAATCGGCGAGCTATCCGGTTTTGTCGGTAATGTGATACGCAGCGACCGACCCCATGACTTTGTTTTTTATAAAAAGAAAGATGGCGCTAAATTATGGATTCAACCGTGGATTAGATCGATTATTTACGCCAAACGCGAATCATGGTCAATGCGTTTTGATGGTGATAACGGGGACGAGCCCTATCAACAAGCGGAAGATTTGTTTGATGCAATGAAGAAAGTGAATTGGCTAAAAAATAAAAACATTCATGATGGTAGAATCAATATTCGGGGTACAAGAAGTGAAGCTTATACTGATATTGAATGGGAGACAAATGAAGGATTTGTTTATCATTTTTACTATAAAGGTCCCATTAAGACAGCGGTAAAAATTGTCGATAGTCTTAAATATGTGGAGGAGGTAAACTAATAACAATTTTGTATTGGATTAGTTGTTTCCTTACAAAAAAAGAATAAGAAAAATGGCAGGACACAAACTATCCTAAAAAGGAGAGTGTATTTAATGGATGAAAAGGATTTAAAACAGAACGCTAGTAATACTTTACGTACGAATAAACAGAAAACTTCAGATAAAATGGCAAGTGTTGATGAGTTGAAAAAAGAGAATGAACCAGAGTACGTCTTTTTATATTGGGATGAATTGAGATAAAATATCTATAGAAGAGAAAAATATTGGATAGAATCCTACCAAAATAAAGCAATTCTCCTTATTGAGAATTGCTTTATTTTAGTAGGATATTTAAGTCTTAATATCTCAAAACATCATTTGATTGAATAAAAGTATCATCAGGTATTATTTCAATGATCAATCATTTAGTTTTTACAAATAATACTCAATCATTTTTGCAACTTTTTCATTAATTTTTTCTTTTAAAGATAATTGATTGACGTCAGAGGATGTTACACGTTTTGAATTTTGGATGTCTTTATTGATTTCTGGCTTTATTTTTGAAATATAGACAGGGTCATGGATATAACAGTTCATTTCTTCATTTAAATGAAACGAGCGCGAATCAAAATTTACGGTCCCAACCATTAATACCGTTTCATCAATCAAGAATACTTTAGCGTGTAACACTCCCTTTTTATAACCGTATACTTCGATTCCCTGTTTTAATGCTTTTCGAATATATGGATAAGCTGCTTCTTTAACTAACAGTGCATCCGAATGGGGTGAGAACAGAATTTTAACATGGACTCCTCTTTTTCTAGCATCCACTAATGAGTTCCAAATAGTTTTGTCTTTAAGTATAAAATAAGGTGTTTCTATAATGATGGACTTTTTTGCTCGTTGAAACAGCATTGCATAATCTTGCCCAAGCTTTTCTCCGCTATAATATGCAGTAAATCGATGCAAAGTTGCTCCCTTTTCCTTTGTCGCGTTGTGTAGTGGAATCTTCTGCTCTGTGTTTTTCTTCCAGTCCAATACAAATTGATGTATTAGATCTTGAACTCCTTCTCCTCGAATCTGAAGATGATAATCTCTCCAATGACCGAGTTTTACTTTTTCTCCTAAATACTTCTTACCTATGTTAAATCCACCAATATAGCCAATCCTTCCATCAATAATTGAAATACGGCGATGATTCCGATGATCCAAAGAAGAAAAAAGATAAGGAAAAGCAGGCTTATTGTAATACGTAAAATGCACTCCTGCTTTAACCAATAATTCTCTTTCCTTTTCCTTTAGTAAAATTCCACCTAGCCTGTCCACTGCATAATATACTTCTACACCTTCTTGGCTTTTTTGTTTCAATAAATCTAGAAACTGATGACTTACTTTATCATCAGCAATAGAGAAAAAGTTGATATACACGTAATGTTTAGCTTTCGTTATATCTGAGAAGTATTGATTGATTAACTTTTTCCCGTCCGTATACACAGTAATATTACTTTGGCGAATCGGGTATTGTATGGGCTGCTGGTCAAATACCATCCTTTTTTCGGCTGCTGTTCTGTCAATTTTACCCCAAACAAGCAGAATGAAACATGTGCCGATAAATACAAATAGGAGTACTTGAATGATTTTTTTTATCTTTTTCAGCATAGACTATCTCCTTTATATAATTACCGTTTTCATTCTGTTAGTTTTTGTTATCAGGACAAAACTATGCCCTTAACCATCCATGGAGCGGAAGTTTCGTAATAATTGTCTTTTTGCAAGGCCTACGGGTAGTATTTTGCTTCTTTTATTTCGCACATACTTTATAAGAATCTTTTTCTTAACTCGGGAGACGGTATCGTGCAACTTTCTTTCCTCCCAAACCATTTATATCTATTCTTTGAAAGAATGGTATAGAAAAAATCACGGATTGGTTTTGGAACAATTAACAAGCATTGTAAAAGCTGCCAACCACCCTTTAAATTCTTACAAATTCGTAAGGCTGCTGATGTTTTTGTGTAGTATTTATTATTACTAATAAGAATTAAGCTATCTACATTAGTAGGAACTTTGTATTTTTGCAATATTTTCTGCCCAACATCGCTTTGTATGGAAGTAAATTTATATATTGCTTTATTATCCCTTTTAATTATAAATTGAACACTATGATCACAAAAATTACATAGACCATCAAATAAGATAATGTTATTCACACTTTATCCTCCATTTAAAACATTTCCCCTTAGGGATCATTTGAATATACGAAAGGCGCGCCCTTTAGACGAAGAACAAATCAAATTATTCTTCTGCTAAAACTCTGTCACCTTTACTTGCAGGTTGAGAAATAACCAAAAATTCAACATCATTATTTGAGTCATTAATCATTTGGTGTGGTGTTAGAGGTGGAATTTCAACTCCCTCATGAGTGTTCAAAATAATGTATTCTCCATTAACTTCTAACGTAGCCGTACCAGATAAAACAAAGAAAAATTGTCGTGCTTGTTTGTGAAAATGCCTTACCTCTGAAGTATTACCTGGCATCTGTTCATGAATGACACTTAATCCATCGCTTTTTACCAAATGCCAGCCGTCACAAATATTTCCCCATACATAATGTTCTGCGTTATGTTTACTTATCTTCATACAAATTTCTCCTCTTGTTCTTTTTAATTTATTTTACAGTGAAGTAATTGTCGAACGGTTACTGAAGTACTCCATTAAAAAGTTTTTGTAATCCCTATAAGAAAAACGGCTGGCAACAGCCATACCGTTTTATACAAACTTTATCCATTTCAAGTTTACATTTTTCTTTACAAAAATAAATCTACTATTCCAACAAATTTCATATACCCTTTTCATTAAATAGACAAGAAAAGATAATCTGTAATGAAAAAACTAGTCTTGAATTAGCCTTTCAAAAATTATCTCATATGATGTTGGTTTGCCATGACCATTATATTCCATCGGCAGAACTTGTATTAATCTCCAGCCTTCAGCTGCATAAGCATCAATGGTTTCTCTATGTGTTGGAGCTGAAAAAAATCCTCCCAACGAAGTCTCTACATATTTATATTCATACATTTAATTATACCTCCAATGAAGTATTCTATGAAACTTTTAATAAATGCTAAAACTGTAAAAACCCTTAATGGCAAATTTCAACACAGATCGTAGAAGAACTGATTGAAGATAAGCAACCGTTCTGCTTTATAACAAAAAGTCTCTTCCGCTATTTTCTATTCAATTCCGTATGCAATTTCTTCCTGCTTCTCCGTTTTACCATTTCGAATAACCACATAATATCGAGGGTTTTCTTTCATGGATAAACTATGAATCACATAGGGATGGGCTACCTCCCCACTTTTTGCCTCGTGGCTCGTTATTTCAATAATCAGGTTTTCACCTTCTAGGCGAGCTGTTGCATTCTGATAGTCCCCCTGCGATACTTTAGAAAAAATTTGAAACGATTGGCGGTCTCCATGGGCATGTACCCCATTTATATAGACACCGTTTTCCACCTCTTCAATCGGGGTCGGATTTAGGGATCCTATAAAAAAACCTACGTTATTTGGATCCAACGGGAAATTTGTATAAGAGGCCATATCAAGTGTCCCATCTTTCTTTTTAGCAGGAAACGTTTTCATGAATAACTGGTCTATGGCATTTGTAGATGGGTCAAGTAGACTGTATATCGTATGTGTATCATTCGTATTCATAATGGTACCGTCCCCATTGATTAACCACAGGAAATACGACTCTTCCCCGACTGTTACCTTATACATTGGATCTGACATATTGGCGATTCCTGGTTGTTCAACGGCTGTTTTGACTGCTTCAGTAAAAATTTTGATATCCAGAGAATCCGTAAAAGCAACCGAATTTTCTTCCAAACGATTTAATCGTTGGACTTCCACAATCGCCGCTTTCGGTTTTACATTCTTTTGTTCAGTTTCACTTTCTTTTTATTGGAACAGCCGACTGTCCCGACCAACAATAAAATAAACAGGTAGATGCAGAAGTTTCTTCTGACGCTCACCCATCCATAAATGGAGGGGGTTCCAACCCAAAACCATCTTGGCTCTTCTAGCTTTTATTATAATATAAAAGCAGGACTTCACTTTGATTTATGAGTCTTTTACAGTCGAAATCGTTCTGACGCAAAAGGTTAAAACGGAACTTCTTGCGTAGGTTCGGATTCCCTTACCCTTCACAACTTATTGACTGTTACGGGGCACGTCTACACCGGAATATTAAATTTAACAACTTTAAAGATTTAAATCCCAAAAGCAGAAATTAATGGACTACATTGTTTTAAATTTTTTAATTCTTCCATACATTGTTTAAGGATAGGACCTATCTGCTCCCATTCTTCCTTTGCCTTTTTTAAATTTACTTTGTTACTGGATGTTACATGTTTGGCTAAGAAGGCACTGTATAAATCTCTTTGTGCGATGACTCCGCAATCACATCTATGCCATCTTTCGCTTAATTTTTTCTTCTGTATTTTGCCACAGTGACAGGTTTGAGATAATTTTGTTGAATAGGTAGAGAACTCTCTGAATTGCCCTCCTTGGGATAATATTTTCCTTTTTAATAGGGATATGTACAGGCTTGGTGCTTTCCGTCCAATACTTTTACCAAATAATTTTTGAAAGGCTTTGTAGGAGAGTTTTTCTGTCTTAATAGAGGATGTAAGTTGTAAGACCCGATTGGTATCTCTTCCATGGAGGTGTTTTCTTGTTTCTTTTCGTTTACGTTCAAACTCTCTCCATTCAACTCTGGTTTTGATATAGCGATTGGATAAAACCCAGCGTTTTTTTCCTTTTCGCACCGTTCCGTTTTCATTGAAATAATGAGGGTTATTGCTTCTTCTTTGTCGATCTAGTTTTCTTTGTAATCTTCGTTTTTCTTTATCCAAATATACGACTTCTTTGCAGAATTCCAACAGTTCAGCTTTTGATTCTCCAACAATGGCGATGGTGGAAGGTCCGATGTCTAATCCAACTTCTTCCTTTCCCATTTTATATTTTTGCGGTGGGAATCCTTCGAGGATTAGTTGAACGTAAAAACGATTTTTTCCCTTTACCTCTTTTTGGATGATTCTACAAAATTTAATTCTATTTTTTAATGACTCTTGTAACCAGATATCCTTTGGGTTCATGAGGCATTTTAAAGTTAAATCTTTCCCTACAAAGACAAATCCGTTTGAATAGGTTAGAAACGTTTTGTTATTTTTTCCTTCTAAAGAGACGAATTCCCCTTTGCGTTTAAAATAAACTCTTTTTGCCTGTCTAAACGCATATTTTTGCACAGCTTTGAACGCTCTGTCTGCAATTTTTTGACATACATGTGTGCCTAAATGCCGGTTAATAAAGTTCGAAGCATTTTTCGTTTTCGTTCCAAAGGATTGGATCGAATAACTAGAAAAACCGTAGGAGTCGTTTAAATGTTTAAAATTCTTTTTTCTTAATTCTTTTTGTTCTTCGACTGTCTTATCCAAAGAAATCGTTTCTTTAAATAAACGGGTGTTTCTGATGAAATTTAACCTTTTTAAACTTTCTCCCAAACAAGCATTGTAGAGTTGTCTGGCACAATCAGATAGCATCAGAAGCTTCTTTTCTTCCACATGATTGGTTCTCAAACGAATCGTCGCAATGAATGATGGCGTGGTTTCTTTTTTCTTTTCTTCTGATGCGGCCATTGTGTTAGACTCCTTTCTGATTTTCTATGTACTGTTTCACCACCTCTAATGTTGTTCCACCAACAGTGGAAACAAAATAACTATTTGTCCAAAGCGATGGGATTCTGCTTTTTAACCAAGGAAATTCTTTTCTTAGAAGACGTGAACTTCTTCCTTTCATTATTCTAATTAGTTTATTAATCCCAAATTGAGGATCACATTCAAGTAATACATGAACATGGTCGGGCATAATCTCTAATTCGATGATTTCAGAATGGGATTCATCCGCTACTTCATAAATGATAGATTTAAGTCTATCATCTACTCCATCAATTAGAACTTTCCTTCTGTACTTAGGACACCAAACAACATGATACTTACAGGAATAAACAACATGATTATTACTCTTATATATTATTAGACTTTTCATATTTTTAGTATAACATGAATATATTTCTAATACAATAATTTTAAGAACAAATGTTCTGTTTTTTTAAAAAAGAAAGGCAACCTCACCCCATACATAAATGTAGGGGCTTGCGTTTGCCATTTTGGTCATAATCAAATCCCCTCTCCATTTCCAATCAATTATATCTAATTTTCCTAAAAATAAGATGTTTGAAATATGGAGAAAAATCCACAAGAAAGGGAGAGAAAAATCTAATTTTCATTAAAGTCATTGCTCAACAATTTATTCCTAACATATAGTACGAAGCAATTCCTTTATAAGAATTGCTCCCTTTTAAGAAATATCTAATATACTTCTATAACGAAAGCATAAAAGGCGTCGCCATGGGATAAATTCTCTTCCTTATCATCCATCCACCATACGCCATAAGAATAATAATATACTCCTTTTTGCGTAGGTACGGTAAACTGATTATCTTTAACCTCGACTTCAGTTTCCTTGTTATTGCTCATCAGTACAACATGAATTTCATTTGGTTTTGGTTTATAGTCCATTACGAACGTTATATTTTCACCCGATTTAACTTTTATAGGCTTTTCGCCTTTTAAGAGTTCAATTGGTCCCACAGTATCAATGCAGGTAGTTTTTCTACCCCCGTTCCAACAATAAGTACCGAGTGTTGTTTCAAACATTTCATTATTAATCTTTATAAAGGCTTTTGGCGGCTTTCCTCCTGACAGCCTATCATTTGAACACCCCATCAGGCTAAGTCCAATAAGAATTACTAATATAAATACCCGCTTTTTCATAAGCAATTCTCCCAATTAATAATATATAGACGGTCTTATTTATATTTAGATGCTAAACCGAATTTTACGAAATAAAAATAGACGAGTTTCCCCGTCTAATTATTTAGTTTATCAAGTTTGTCAGAAATAGATTTAAGAATAGTATTCTTTTCTTGTTGTATTTTTAAGAATTTAATTAAAAACCAAATAATAAATAAAACTGGTGCTATGTAAAAGATAATTGATACAAGTGGAAAAATTGTAAAAAGTGCATCACCGGTCATTTATATACCTCCTTTAATTTGGATAATTATACCACGTCTAAAAGTAGGTTATGTTAGCCATTTCCAAAAAATTAGTGAATAAGATAAGACCCATTAATTAAGAAATATTTTTAAGCCAAGCCACAATACGAACAACTTGGAATGGCTCAAACCATGTTACTAAAAATATGATAATAAAAAATGAAGCGAGAGATATGAATTTTATTTTCCCTTTCTCACTTTTATAGATTGCAATAAGACTAGAGGTAAGCCCAACCAATAAAAAGATAACTCCTATAGGTACAATCGGTTCAAAGTAATCCTCTAGAAACCAATTAAAGCCAAAAGAAAGAATACCTAAAAATATAAAGATTATGGACCATAAACTGAATAACATCATATTCCCCCTCCTCAAAATCCTATTCTACACCTCGTTTACCAAAACCATCACCGAATTTAATGGAGTGAAGTTGTCCATTTGAAGCCCAATTTTCTCGTTCGTATTCATCGAATAATACAGTTACCCATTCTTCTTTAACATTTAATGTTTTAACAGCTTCCTTAGTTAACGCCTCAACGAATTCTTGTTTTTGCTCACTAGTTCTTCCCCTTGCCAACTTCACTGTGATAACAGGCATTATGGATCCTCCTTGAAAAACTCTATTATTCTCACTAATTCTTTATCGGATTTTTAAATTCCTTTATTTACCACAATTGATTTTCAACAATTTAACATCTTATTCGCTTTCGGAAATAAGGTATTCATCCATAAAACGCAAAAAGGCCTTAGCACAAGGTGAGAGATAGCGTCCTTCAAAGTAAAATACCGAAACCCAACGGGATAGCGGTGGGTCTAAGGGTAAAATCGATATGGATGGACCTGGGGACTCCGCCATTAAACGAGGAAGGACTGAAACACCAAGTCCCTCCGCTACCAGCGTCCTTGGAGAGGCACACTCGTAGGCAATAATTGGTTCAAAGCCTTCTCTATTGCACGTCGCAAGTAGTTGGGAACGGATTCCTGAGCCTTCCTTAAAAGATACGAATGACTCTTCTCTAAGTTCTTTGAAAGAAATCGCTTTTCTCCTCTCGAGTGGATGTGCTTTGGCGACGGCCAACACCAGTTCATCTTTATATAGAGGTTTTGAGGAAAGCCCCTTGGGTGGAACAAAATCTAAATTTGATGGGTAAATAACTTCCGAATGAGCCAAAGCGAGATCTAACTCACCCTTCTTAAGAGCTTCCAACAATGGCTCAGTTGTGTTTTCCCTTATAAATACTTTTATTCCGGGATACTTCTTACTGAACGCTTTCAACAAGCTTGGTAATCTAGTTTGTACCATGGACTCTAACGCGCCAACCATAATTTTGCCGTGCGGAGAGTTTATAAACCCCTTAACAGAATCTTTTGCCATTTTTGCTTCTGCTAGGGTCTTTTCAGCACCAATAAAGAATTGCTCCCCTGCCCCAGTTAGTATTACCCCTCGTCCTGTTCGTTTAAAGAGCTTAATGCCGAGTTCTTGTTCCAAATTTTTTATCTGCTGAGAAAGTGCGGGTTGGGCTATACGTAGCCTTTCGGCTGCTTTTGTGAAATTTTCCATCCTAGCCACTGCGGCAAAGTATTCTAACTGTCTAAGCTCCATATATTTTAGGACCTCCCACATCGTGATATAAGAAACTCTTATGAGTGAAATAACATATATATCTTTTTCTTATCATTTATACAGTATTATAATCTTTTATATAGAAAATGAGATATTGGTAGGTTTCTATTTTGAATTTTTCTATGTCTATGTAGCTTAAGTTTCAATGGCTAACATAAGAAAAACAGCATTTTTACTATTTGTATTTAGGAGGTTTTTTTGATGGAGGAAAAAGTAATGAACGCAATTCAAAATGATTACCCTGATGACTTTGCTTGGTGTTATGGGTGTGGTCGGTTAAATGAAAACGGTTACCATCTTCAAACAGGGTGGATTGGCAAAAAAACTATAACAATTTATACACCACGCCCCGAACATACAGGAGGTGTTCCTGGCTTCGTTTACGGCGGTTTATTAGCATCATTAATTGATTGTCATGGGACTGGGTCAGCATCTTTGTATCTGCACCGAAAGAATGGAAATGAAATCGGAGATGGGGTTAATCCCCGAGATTTGTGACAGGTTCTCTAAAAGTGGATTTCATACATCCAACACCTTTTGGAGAACCATTAAAGGCAATTGGGACAGTAGAAGAAATCCATCCAAAAAAATACAGAGTATATACGGAAGTATTTGCAGGAGACAACCTTGTTGTTACTGGGGAAGTAGTAGCTGTCTTAATGCCAAAAACATTTAGGAAGGAGGAGTAACGCAGAAGTGTAATGTATTGTTAGTATGTGATGTGGTTAGCCCACACTATTGTTTTTGTAATTCAGAATTTTTCGACTTATATAAATTTTAGGATCGCTCTGAATCTATTTTTACCAGTAAATTAATCGCGCCATAGAAAGAGGGTACACTCAATGGTTCAAAAGCGACAAGGAATTTACTTTGGTTGGCATATTGTTATTGTAAGTATGATCATTACAATGTTAACGGTAGGGCTACGCTTGGGGATAGGACCGTTTGTATTACCGATGATAGAAGATTTAAATGTAACACGAACTTTTATATCCATGATCATTTCTGTGAGTATGATTATGTATGGTGTTGGAATGCCTATCGCGGGTTATTTATGTGGAAAATATAGTACAAAATTTGTTCTTCTGCTGGGGCTTGGCATCATAGAGTTATCGATTTTGGGAACGGTGTTAACAAACAATGTCTGGATATTTTTCTTAATGTATGGCGTGTTTCTGTCGTTCGGCCTTGCATTTACTAGCCCAGTTGCAGTAACTCCGATTATTAGTCGTTGGTTTGTTCGTCAAAGGGGAAAGGCTTTATTTTCTCTTTCAACAGGCTCAATGGCTGGTATTGCTATTTTTAATCCGTTGTCTACTTTTATGATTGAGTCAGCCGGTTGGCGAAGTACCTTGTTCATTTTTGGGTTCATTTTTATCATAATAATTGTTCCTGCTGCCAATCTCATTTTTAAAGAAGATGTTCCAGAAGGGGCTGATTTAAAAGAAGATGTTTCAAGCACCATCACTTCTGCTGATGAATTAACTCAAAAGCTCACTTTGCGAGAGGCTATTCGTTCAAAAGCATATTGGCAAATAGTAGCGGGATTATTTGCTTGTGGATTCAGTATGAACTTGCTGGGTTCCCATGCAGTTCCGATGTTAATAGATCATCATTTTGAACCTACTTCTGCTTCATTTGGAGTTGGGCTTATAGGGCTTGTTGCAATATTCAGCACTCTCGTCTTAGCTTCAATCGCTGATCGTTTTTCCAAACGTAAGCTTCTATTTTTTATTTATTTTGTACGCGGATTAGGTTTTTTAGGCTTGGTATTTTCCCAGAACACATGGCAACTTTATTTAGTTGCAGCATTGGGTGGCCTAGTTTGGTCTGGGAGTATAGCGATGTCTTCCGCTATTTTAGGAGAGCTTTTTGGCATACGGCTGCTAGGAATACTATACGGTTGGGCTTATCTTGGTCATCAAATTGGAGGGGCGATTTCTTCATTTCTCGGAGGTTGGGGCTATGAGGTCTTTGCCACACATGTTTTTTCATTCGGATTGGCAGCCTTCATTTTACTAAGCGCGGGCGTTATTTCATATCTAATTCCTGAAAAACACAGGCTGCAAAAAACTTAAACAAGATTAACTCTTTGCGTTCGTGGTACAGTAGTTCTTGACGTAATGCCTAGTGCTTTTCAAAAGAAGAATAAATTAGCACTTCCTGACAATGTTCATGAAAAACCAATTTCATATACGAAACAAGTTAACCAAATAAGGGTTGAAGTTAACTACATTCAAATAAAGAAGCCCTAAATTTCGGGGCTTCTAGTAATTTAATTGTTAAGTTAATATGTCTTATTGTGTTAATAGTTTCTGAGCTACTATATAGCCCGACCCACCATTTACCCCATGTCCAGGGCCAAGTTGCGGCTCCCAGCATATACAGATTTGGTATTGCGGTCTGGTGACCAGGCTGCCCTGTTAATGGTCTCAAAAGATAACTCTGACCTAAATCATGTGCACCACCATAAGGATCTCCCGGACCAGCATTCGGATTATATTTTGCAATTGTGTCTGGCGTGACCACGTATTTTCCAATGACCGCGCTTGGAATGTTTGATATATGCTTGCTGACCACGTTTAGCACGCGTTCTGTAAAACGCTCTGTTAAATCATTCGACCATGTCCCATCCCCCACATCGATAAGATTTGCAGCATCCCCGCTTGGCCTTATAGGTACTTCCAGCACTTGAATACGCATGATGGCCTTTCCTGACGGTGCCCGCGTAGGATCCAGATTTGTCGAACAGTCTACAGTAAAGGTAGGATTGGACGGAAGCAGATTAGCCGCGCCTTGGGCAATAGCTAAGGTAAATCCGTCTAGACTATCTGTTAGATGTGGCTGACCTACACGGTTAAACCGCTTATCCGGCCAGTTGGGCGGCTCACTCAGTGCTAAATGAATTTGCACACAGCCTCTGCCGTACCGATATTGTTTTGCTTGTGCTCGCAGTGG